>CALBLM010000097.1 GCA_937895695.1 uncultured Megasphaera sp. | reverse complement strand
AGAAAGAGGGCTGCAACAAAATGGGCGAAAATGCTCATTTTGTTACAGCCCCTTTTTATTGCACTTTTTATATATCAAACTTCTCAAGAATCTCCTGATTCTATAAGCGGGAGAGTTCAATGCATAGGTATTAAAAAATAATCGTCATACACAGATATGAGTTGGTTCATTTGCCAAGGTATTATATAATAAAAGAGAAGTATAGCTTGATACAGGGAATACATTGTATCCTATTGACAGTCAAGGATTGTATGATACAATCCTTGATAAGCATTGTATCGTATTTGAATCATACATAGTTAACATGAAAAGGGTGAGATAGATGAGACAAGATATTTTAGATTATTTAACGGCACATCAAGGAGAATTTGTATCCGGACAAAAAATTTCGGAATTATTTGGTATTTCTCGCACAGCTGTTTGGAAACATATTCGCGTTTTAAAACAACGAGGATATAGCATTGAATCGTATACCAAAAAAGGGTATTGTCTAAAAAAAGCACCGGAGCTCATTCAGCCGGAACAAGTTTCTGCTGCGCTGCACACACAAATTCTCGGCAAGAAAATTGTGTATGATGAACGCGTAGACTCAACGAATACAGTGGCTAAAAAATTGGCCGACCAAGGTGCCGATGATGGTACAGTGGTTGTAGCAGAAGAACAAACCGGCGGGCGTGGACGGCTGGAACGGTCATTTTTGTCCCCCTTTGCACAGGGCCTGTGGTTTTCCGTTATTATTCGTCCCAATTTTCCGCCTATGGAAGTATCTAAAATGACCTTAGTTGCTGCTGTCGCAATTACGAAAGTGCTGCGTAAATTAGGTCTGATTCATTGCGGTATTAAATGGCCAAATGATATTTTGGTACATGGCAAGAAAATAGTCGGAATTTTGACAGAGTTAAATGCGTCTGTAGAAAAAATTAATTATTTAGTCATGGGCATTGGCATTAATACGGGTTTATCCAAAAAGGCATTACCGAAAGAGCTGAAAAAAATAGTCACCAGCTTTGCCATCGAGGATGTACCGGTACAGCGCAATCAATTGCTTATTGAACTGCTTCAGCAGTTGGAACAATATTATATTATCGCCCAGGAAGAAGGATTTGCGCCGATTTTGGAAGAATGGAAAGTCTTGTCCTGCACATTGGGACAGAACGTGAATGTCATTGCCAGCGATAAGACCTTTAGCGGCAAGGCCGTCGATTTAGATGAAAATGGAAATTTACTGGTCGATACAGGCAATGGAATCGAACGCGTGCTAGCCGGCGACGTTCATATTCGTTCGGCTGAATAGGCAGATAGACGAAGCGATACTATTACGTTTTTGCTATTATGCGCGATAGTTTCCTCTAAAACGGTTTTAGATTATAGTGTGAAAATTGAAGAACATATATCGTAAGGTTAAAACTTATGTGCATAAAACAGCATAGAAACAAGGCTGTAACAAGATGAGCTCAGAAAAGACTTATTTTGTTACAGTCTTTTTTTTATACGCAAATGGCCGTGATAAATTAAGATAAAGACTATTCAAGAAGGAAAAACTCTGTTATTATATTAGGCGTATATTACTTCATTTAGTGCAGGGAGAATAAAAAATGTTATTAGTTATCGATGTAGGAAACACGAATATTGTTTTGGGCATTTTTAAGGGCAAGGAATTGTTGGACCATTGGCGTGTCTCAACCAATCGTCTTCGCACGACCGATGAATATGGCGTATTGATTCGCAATTTATTTTATCTCAATGGTGTCGATTCTGATGAAATTAAAGCGATTATTATTTCGTCCGTTGTGCCGCCAGTAATGCCAACATTGGAACGGATGTGTCAGCGGTATTTTGGATTAGTGCCTCTCGTTATCGGCCCCGGTGTTAAGACTGGTATGGATATTAAATACGATAATCCGCGTGAAGTAGGGGCAGATCGTATTGTCAATGCTGTAGGAGCCTATGCGAAATATGGCGGTCCTGTTATTATCATTGATTTTGGCACGGCAACGACATTTTGTGCTGTCGATAAAAAAGGCAATTACTTGGGCGGTTCTATCTGTCCGGGTATTGGCATTTCCACAGATGCCTTAGTACAACGGACGGCTAAATTGCCGCGAATCGAAATTCGTCGTACAGAACGGGTTATTTGCCGCAACACAGTAGAAAGCATGCAGGCCGGCGTGTATTATGGATTTGTAGGCCAAATTGACGGTATCGTCAGCCGGATGCGCAAAGAATTGGGATGCAATGCCAAAGTTGTGGCTACGGGCGGTTTGGCCGTTGTCATTGCACCGGCATCGAACTCTATTGATGTCGTTGAACCGATGCTGACCTTAGAAGGACTGAGAATTATTTATGAACGCAACTGCTAAGAAGTTTTCCATCGGCTCTGTTACATTGGAACACCCAGTCATACTCGCGCCGATGGCTGGCGTTTGTGATTTACCATACCGCGTCATTGCCCGTCAGTATGGCGCGGCGTTGGTATGCGCCGAAATGATTAGTTCTCAAGGAATCCGCTATAGCAATTCCCATACAGCTGAATTGCTGCAAATTGACGAACGAGAACATCCGCTGTCCATGCAGATATTTGGCTCGGACCCTTTAGTCATGGCCCAAGCGGCGGCGGTTGTCGAAAAAGCAGGAGCGGATATTGTCGATATTAATATGGGATGTCCTGTCAAAAAAGTAGTAAAGAATGGCGATGGTTCAGCGTTAATGAAAAATCTGCCCTTAGCAGAACAAGTCATCAAAGCGGTCGTCCATGCCGTATCCGTTCCAGTAACTGTCAAAATGCGAACTGGATGGGATGACCATTCGTTTGCAGCCGTAGAGCTAGCCAAACGGGCAGAACAAGCGGGAGCTGCGGCCATTACGGTACATGGTAGAACACGGGAACAATTTTACAGCGGCAAGGCTGATTTAGATAAAATTCGGCAGGTCGTAGAAGCCGTTACGATTCCCGTTATTGGCAACGGCGACATTGTGGACGGCCCGTCGGCAATGCGTATGTTTACGGAAACGGGTTGTGATGCCGTTATGGTAGGACGCGGTGCCCAAGGGAATCCATGGATTTTTCCGCAGATTTATCATTATATGGCAACCGGTGAGATACTGCCGCCACCAACGCCGCGTGAACGATATATGCAAATACTGGAACATTTTGAAGCGTTAGTCGCTTATAAAGGAGAATATATCGGCATTCGGGAAATGCGTTCTCATGCCTCATGGTATACGAAGGGAATGTATGGTTCGGCAGGACTGCGTGAACGAATCAACCGAGCTAAATCAGCCGATGAGTTTAGAATGATTATCCACGATATGATGGCTGAGATTGATTGACATACCTTGAAGATACGAATATAATTAAAGATACGGTAAAAAAGTAATGACCCCATAGTGCCAAGCTACCTTGACACTATTTTATTTGCAATTATAACGAAAAGGAGCAGCACTATCATGACCAACGAAACGCTGATTACGCAAGAAGGTTTACAGAAATTAAAAGACGAACTGAATGAACTGAAATCAGTCCGCCGTATTAAAGTTTCCAAACGTATTCAAGAAGCTATTGCCCTGGGCGACTTGAGCGAAAACTCTGAATATGATGATGCCAAAAACGAACAGGCTTTTATTGAAGGCCGTATTGCTGAATTGGAAGGCAAAATTCGTACAGCTAAAATCATCAAAGAAGAACCGGGCGATTCTGCGAAAGTACGCCTGGGCTCCAAAGTTATTTTAGAAGATATTGAAACAGGCGATCGCTTTGACTATACCGTTGTTGGTACAGCCGAAGCAGACCCGTTTAATAATAAAATTTCCAATGAATCTCCTGTAGGTAAAGCCATTTTGGGCCAGACAATTAGTCAAAGCAATCCGACGGTAGTTACCGTCAAAGCACCGGCAGGCGAATTGAAATATCGTATTTTGCCGCCAGACGCAGAATAATCGTATAGGAGGAATAACCATGTCGGATACAAAAGAAAAAGAAACTCCCGTAATGGAAGAGGAAAAATTAAATGACCAAATGAAAGTACGCCGTGAAAAAATGCAGGAATTTATTGATGCCGGCGTATATCCGTATGGCCAAAAATTTGATTGGGATTATCATGCCCAGGATGTAAAGGCAAGAGCAGAAGGATTGGAAAAAGATAATTCTGTTGTCCGTGTGGCTGGTCGTTTGATGGCTATTCGCCGTCACGGCAAAACGGCATTTTGCGTATTGCGTGACTTGAGCGGTGAAATTCAGCTGTATTTCCGTAAAGATATCTTAGGGGAAGACTCGTATGCATTGTTCAAATTGTTGGATATTGGCGATATTGTTGGCGTAGAAGGTACTGTATTTACGACGCATACTGGAGAAACAACGGTTCGCGTAGAAAAATGGACACTCTTATCTAAATCCCTTCGTCCCCTTCCGGAAAAATTCCATGGTTTGACAGATAAAGAAACGCGCTATCGTCAGCGGTATTTGGATTTGATTGTCAATCCAGAAGTCAAAGATACGTTTATCAAACGATCTAAAATTATGAAGGGCATTCGTAAATATTTGGATGACCGTCAGTTCTTGGAAGTCGAAACACCGATGCTCCATACGATTGCCGGAGGTGCTGCAGCTCGTCCATTTAAAACCCACCACAATGCGCTGGATATCGACATGTATTTGCGTATTGCACCGGAACTTCATTTAAAACGCCTCCTTGTCGGCGGTTTGGAACGGGTCTATGAAATGAACCGCTGCTTCCGTAACGAAGGGATTGATACACGGCATAATCCGGAATTTACGACAGTCGAATTGTACCAGGCATATGGCGACTTGGAAGATGTTATCTTTATTACTGAAGATTTGGTTGCTAAATTAGCGCAAGAATTGTACGGTACGACTAAATTGACGTATATTGACAAAGAAATTGACTTGACGCCGCCTTGGAATCGCATGACCATGATTGAAGCTGTCAAGAAATTTACGGGCAAAGATTTTGCGGAAGTCAAAACGATTGAAGAAGCACGGGCTATTGCCGATGAACTTCACGTAGAATATACGGAATTTGACGGTATTGGCAAAATCATTAATGGCTGCTTTGAAGATTATGTAGAAGAAAACTTAATTCAGCCGACGATTATTACGGGTCATCCGTTGGAAATTTCGCCGCTTACGAAACAAGACAGAGAAAATCCATTGCTCACGTATCGGTTTGAAGCATTCATCTACGGCCGCGAACTGGCAAACGGTTTTTCGGAATTAAATGACCCCATTGACCAGCGCAACCGGTTTATGGAACAAATGAAAGAA
>CALBLM010000096.1 GCA_937895695.1 uncultured Megasphaera sp. | reverse complement strand
TTGGTACCGCAGCAAGGACCGACGGGTATTCAAGGATATGATACGATAGGACCGGATGGGAATAGTCCGGCATGTACTACGGCATATCTACGACAGGCATTGGCAGATACTCAACGTTATATAAAAAGTTTTTTGCTTGATCAGACCAAAATTGCCGGGCTAGGTAATATTTATGTAGATGAAGCTTTGTTTTTAGCCCATCTTTCCCCATTTAGGCGATGCCATACACTGACGGCAGAAGAAATAGAACGTCTTCATGATGCCATTATTCATGTATTGCAGGAAGGATTAAAATATGGCGGTACGACGATTCAAAATTTTGTCGATGGAAGCGGCAGGGAAGGAAAGAATCAACATCATTTACTCGTGTATGGACGAGAAGGACAACCATGCGTTTTTTGTGGCACCACCATTCAGTATAAAAAACTTGCTGGCCGGGGAACGCATTATTGTCCTCATTGTCAGCATTAAGGAGGCAGACATATGTATAAAATTGGCTTGACCGGCGGCATTGCATCGGGCAAAAGCACGGTAGTTTCCATGCTGCGCCAATATGGGGCAGCTATTATTGATTGTGATATCATTGCTAGAGACGTTGTTTTACCTGGTTCAGACGGACTACGAGCTGTAGTGCGTACATTTGGAACGCAGGCTCTTCTAGACGATGGTACAATGAATCGAGCGTATATTGGCAGTGTTGTTTTTAATAATCCAGCCAAAAAAGAAGAATTAGAAAACATCTTATTTCCATTAATTCGTCAAGAAATACGAACACAAATAGCTCAACTGGAAAAAGCGGGCGAAGCAGTCGTTTTTCTTGACATGCCGTTATTATTTGAGGTAAAATATCAATCGTATGTTAATGAAGTATGGCTTGTGTATGTGGATGCAGCGACACAGCTTACGAGACTAATGGCTCGCAACGGGTATACGAAGGATGAAGCCTTAGCGCGTATCCGGTCGCAGTTTCCGATTGATAAAAAACGGTCATTATCCCAAGTCATTGTGGATAATACGGCATCGCTGGAAAAAACGGAAGAACAAGTAAAAGCAGCTTGGAATCAGCTTTTGCTACGTATGGATAAACGGTAGGGATGGGCATTGAGACGAAGATCGAATACAAGAGGAAAAATTCTAATAGCAGTCGCATTGCTTTGCTTTTCTGTTAGCTATTTTTACCATTGGAAAGATACGGTAATGCGGAAATTCGTATATCCCCTTCAATACGACTATATGGTACGTCAGTACTCTTATGAAGACGGCGTAGATCCGGCGTTGGTAGCTGCTGTTATTTTAGTGGAAAGTAAATTTAACGAAAGTGCATCGTCCCATCGGGGAGCCGTAGGATTGATGCAAATTATGCCGGATACGGCATCATGGATCGCACAGCAAATGCAAATGACCGAATATACACCGGATAAATTGAACAATGTGCGAATTAATATTCGACTTGGTACGTGGTATCTAGCCTATTTATTAAAAGAATATGACGGTAATAAAGTACTGGCATTGGCAGCATATAATGCAGGCCGCGGGTATGTCGACTCTTGGATAGAAAAATATGACTGGAAAAAAGATTTTTCTGAAATAGAAAAAATCCCCTTTACAGAGACTAGAGAATATGTTAAGATAGTCTTGCTGAACGAACAGCAATACAAGAGTCTTTATAGTTTTTAATTATGTGCGGTTGTGGCGGAATGGCAGACGCGCTGTCTTCAGGCGGCAGTGATCTCTGATCGTGCGGGTTCAACTCCCGCCAACCGCACCATTTTTTTAGTATGGATGATACATTGATTGAAACGCTCAAACAATGGAATATTGCTTCTATTCTCCCACTTCAGGTGGGAGATTTTAAGTTATCGACAGAATCTCATATGATACAAGAACAGGGTGTGGATAAAGAATATGCATTGTTTACGTATCGCAACCCTGTGAATCAGTGGTCTGTACGAGCCATATTCAATCCGGATTCAGAAGAATTTTCGGTGCGCACGGATATTGGCATGCTGGAATTTGCGCTGATTGAGTTTATTACGAGTGATTTCTCACTGTTCCGTACCATGGTAGAACAGCGGCTTAGTCGCTTGATTCATGATTATTATGTGGAACCGTCTTGTAATTTTAGCGTCATCTTAAAAAACAAAGGAATTCCTGCCGTACAATGGGATGCATTTCTACCGGACGAATATAATGGGTTTACCCGTTTTATTCGTCCGAATGAAGCGGTGCGTATCATTAATGGATCGTATATGATACTGGCGTATTATCATCGGGAAACACAAAGCGGATTATCCTTGATGTATAATGTGCTACGTGATGACTTTTTTGCTGAACGGCGTATCCATAATTTCCCAAATTTGGTACATGATTTTGATACATCGTCCCTGCAGGAGTTGGAAAAGGCATTAAAAAAGAGGTTATTGCCCGTTTTAGATGCTATACGCGCTGATATGGCATGATTTCTGCTTGACAGCGTTGTCAGAATGAGGGGCAAGTGGTATACTAAAAGTAATTTAGGTTTGATTGATGAAGAGTGGGTGGAAGCCCACTCTTAACTTTTACCTACACGATTTTAAGAAGGATAGCTGGTGAATACGATGAGACGTGAACATATTGAAGAATTAATTGCTAACGAAGTAGAACAGATTATTGCTGGTACGTCCCTGGAATTGGTGGATGTAGAGTACGTGCGGGAAAAAAACTGGTATTTGCGCGTTTTTATTGATAAGGATGGCGGCGTAGATTTGGAAGACTGTCAACGGGTCAGTGAAAAGTTAAGCAAAGTACTGGATGAAAAAGACCCCATACAGGATAATTATTTACTGGAAGTATCCTCACCGGGATTGGACCGTATTCTAAAGAAGGATAAAGATTTTGTCCGCTATGCTGGTCGCTCCGTAGATATTCATTTTTTCAAACCGTATCAAGGTGCGAAAGATATAGTTGCTGATTTAGTACACAAAAATGAAGATGGAACGATTACAGTGCGCATAGATGATCATGAAGAACAATTAACAATGAAAGATATATCGCAAATTCGCTTGCATATAGATTTTTAATGGAGGGTGTAAACGTGAACAAAGAACTGCTCAATGCTATCGCTTTTTTATCTAAAGAGAAAGGTGTTTCTACAGATGTTATCTGTGATTCCTTAGAGGCTGTACTAATTACGGCATATAAAAAAGAGCCGGAAGCTAACCCGATTGCAGATGTAGAATTAAATCGAGAAACGGGGGATTACCGTATTGTCGCAGCCCAAACGGTTGTTGATGAAGTAGAAAATCCTCATAGTGAAATTTCATTGGAAGATGCTAGAAAATTAAATCCTGAATATGAAGTCGGCGATGTTGTCAATGTCGATGTGACACCGGATAACTTTGGCCGTATTGCTGCCCAGGCAGCTAAACAAGTTATGATTCAGCGTCTTCGTGAGGCAGAACGCAATATCGTATATGATGAATTTTATAATCGAACCGATGATATTATTACCGGATTGATTCAGCGCGTTGAGAATCGCAATGTCTACGTTGATTTAGGCAAAGCCGAAGCGGTACTTCCTGTATCTGAACAAATTCCGACTGAAACCTATATGGTAGGACAGCGTATTAAATGTTATGTTGTTGAAGTAAGAAAAACGACAAAAGGCGCTCAAATATTGGTATCTCGTACGCATCCGGGATTATTGAAACGGTTATTCGAATTAGAAGTACCTGAAATTTATGAAGGTGTTGTAGAATTAAAATCTGTTGCCAGAGAACCGGGCCGCCGTTCTAAGATTGCTGTGTATTCCCGTGATGAAAATGTGGATTCTGTTGGCGCTTGTGTAGGCCCAAAAGGCACACGTGTGCAAAATATCGTAACGGAACTGCAGAATGAAAAAATTGATATTGTCAAATGGGATGAAGATCCGGCGATATATATTGCTAATGCATTAAGCCCGGCACAGGTTTTATCTGTTACCGTAGATGAAGCTGAAAAATCTTCCAGTGTAGTTGTACCGGACTATCAACTGTCACTGGCAATTGGTAAAGCTGGTCAAAATGCACGACTGGCTGCGAAATTGACAAATTGGAAAATTGATATAAAAAGTGAAAGCCAGGCACAAGAAGCAAAAGTAGCTCAGCCAGAAACATCATCAGAATCTGCTGATGCGGATATGGATATTTTGAGCGATTTAGCATTGCCGTCTGATGATACAACTGCTGAACAAGAATAGGAGGAGCCTATGAAAAAGAAAAAAATACCGCTCCGCGTTTGTGCCGGCTGTCAGGAACAAAAAAGCAAAAAAGAAATGATCCGTATTGTTCGTACGCCAGAAGGAACCGTTGAAATTGACAAAACCGGCAAAAAATCAGGTCGCGGCGTATATATTTGCCAAAATCCGGACTGTTTGGAAAAGGCCTATAAAGAACACCGTTTGGAACGTTCGCTAAAAACGAAAGTATCAGATGATATTTATGAGAGCCTGCGGCAGGAATTATCATGACAGCACATGAACGGATAAGTGGCTTGTTAGGACTGGCATATCGGGCTCGCAAGACGATATGCGGTGATTTTGCAGCCGAGAATCATTTGAAAAAACATACAGTTCCCATGTTATTTTTAGCATGCGACGGTGGCAGTGATAATGTAGAAAAATACCGCCGTCTGGCAAAGCGAAAGGGGATTGTCGTAGTAGATATATTCACCAAGCAAGAGCTCGGGCAGGCTGTAGGCAAGATGCAAAATGTTGTTGTTTTGCTGACAGATACGGGATTTGCCAAGGCGATTACCAAGGTGATGCAAGCGATGGATAAAGGGGGTAACTAGATGACAAAACGAGTATATGAAGCAGCCAAGGAATATGGTGTGTCAGCTAAAGCTGTTATCAAGGTATTAGGAGACCATAATATCAAGGCCGGAAATTTTACTGGTATTGATGATAAAATGAAATCCATTTTGGATACGTCTTTTAAGAAATCGAAACAGAGTACTGATAAAAAAGTGGCAGAAGCCAAAAAAGGAATGGAAGGAAATAGCCGAAAAGTGAACGATAACAGCCGCGCAAATCAAGGAAAACAGCAAGAACGTCAACACAATCAGGAAAATAACGCAAAACAAGGACATAATGAACGCACCAACAGCGGAAAACATCAGGGACAGCCGTCAAATCGCAATGGAAAAAATATGTCCAACATGCGTAAAGACAAACCGCAAACTGCGAGTGGTTCATCTAATCGTCAAAACCGTACGAATCATCAGGCAGACAGCAAACAAGGCGGTTCTAATGATAGTAAGCGTACTAAGTTTTTTGGCCGCACGCAACAAAATAATACAGATAACGGCAACCGTTCCGATACAAAACGTAATAAACGGGGGCAGAATGGCAATCGGGATAGCCGTAATAATCAAGGCGGGAAAAACAGACCACATACTTTGCTGTCCAATGTATTGAACAAAGGAAAACATAAAAGTAAAAATCATAAAAACCAGCCGCAGCAAATGCAAAATCATGAAACAGCGAAGAAGAAAAATTATCCAACCAGCATTGAATTGCCGGAAACGATTATTGTCAAAGATTTTGCTGAACGTTTAGGCCGTGAAGTTGGCGAAGTTATCAAAAAATTGCTGATGGGCGGTATTATGGCGACGATTAACCAAGAAATTGATTATGAAACAGCTTCGTTAATCGCCGATGAATTTGGTGTGACTGTCACAAAAGAAGCACCACCGGAAGATCCCACTGAATTAGAAGAAATTATTGATCCGCCAGAATCATTGAAAGTTCGTCCCCCTGTTGTTACGATTATGGGTCATGTCGACCATGGCAAAACCAGCTTGCTTGATGCGATTCGTCAGACCAATGTAACCAGTCATGAAGCCGGCGGCATTACGCAGCATATTGGGGCATATCAGGTTCGTTATGAAGGCAAAAAAATTACCTTCATGGATACGCCTGGTCATGAAGCATTTACGGCAATGCGTGCCCGTGGTGCACAGGTAACGGATATTGCTGTTCTTGTTGTTGCTGCCGATGACGGTGTTATGCCACAGACGATTGAATCTATTAACCATGCAAAATCTGCAGGCGTACCGATTATTGTTGCCATCAACAAGATTGATAAAGAAAGTGCCAATCCTGAACATGTTATGCAGCAGCTGACAGAGTATGGCTTGATTAGTGAAGAATGGGGCGGTGATACCATTATGGTTCCTGTTTCTGCCCATAAGAAAATCGGCTTGGAAGACTTACTGGAAAATATTTTAGTATTGGCCGAAGTATCGGAACTGAAAGCAAATCCAAATCGCCCGGCTCAAGGGGTTGTTATTGAAGCAAAATTAGATAAAGGACGTGGCCCGGTTGCTTCTGTATTGATTCAAAAAGGTACGCTTCATGTAGGCGATACGATTATAGTTGGACCATGCTTTGGTAAAGTTCGTGCCATGACTAACGAACGGGGCGAACGAGTTAAAAAAGCAGAACCTTCATTCCCAGTCGAAATCTTAGGATTGAATGATGTGCCGGAGGCAGGCGATATCTTGGATGTAACCGATGAAAAAACGGCACGCAGTGTGGCTGAAAAACGAATGGAAAAGAAACGTTCTTCAGAACTTCATGTCAATGCCAAAGTTACGTTGGATGATTTGTTCAGCCAGATTCAGCAGGGTGAATTGAAAGAATTACCATTGATCGTTAAAGGGGACGTCCAAGGCTCTGTCGAAGCATTAAGTCAGTCCTTGATGTCCATTAAGAGTGATGAAGTTCGTATTTCCATCGTACATGCCGGCGTTGGCGCGATTACGGAATCGGATATTATGCTGGCTTCCGCGTCTAATGCGATTATTATCGGCTTTAACGTTCGTCCTGATGCAGCAGCTCGTAAGGCAGCAGAACACGAAAATGTCGATATGCGTATGTATCGTGTTATTTATGATGCAATTAACGATGTCGAAGCCGCTATTAAAGGCATGATGGAAAAGAAATACGAAGAAAAAATTATTGGCCGTGCCGAAGTCCGCAAAGTTATTACAACACCGAAAGTTATTGTTGGCGGTTCTTATGTCAAAGAAGGAAAAATTACCAGCACATCCAAAATCCGCTTGATTCGCAATGGTATTGTTGTTCATGAAGGAGAAATTGACGGTCTCCGTCGTTTTAAAGATGATGTAAAGGAAGTTGCTTCTGGCTACGAATGCGGCATTACCCTTGATAAATATCGTGACATCAAGGAAGGTGACGAAATCGAAGCGTATGAAATGGTCGAAGTAGCTCCGGAATAAGTGAGGATAAAATATTATGGGAGAATTACGAGTTCGTAAAATACAAGAATTCATTAAGCAGGAAGTATCTAATATACTGCTTCGTGAATTAAAAGACCCCCGCCTTGGTTTTGTTACCGTTACAGATGCGCGGATTACCGGTGATTTACGGGAAGCAACTGTATATGTAAGCCTTTTTGGAAAGTCCGAAGAAAAGCAAAATACGATGAAAGCGTTAAAAAATGCAACCGGCTATATTCGTACAGAAGTGGGCCGGCGATTGGGGATTCGCTATTCACCGACTATTGAATTTAAAGAAGATACGTCATTGGATTACGGCATGAAAATTGATAAGATTCTTCGTGACATCGAAAAGAAGGGCTAAAACGGATGAATTCTTCAATACAGGAAATACGTCACGTACTAGAACAGTATGATCGTATTATGATTACGGCACATGTTAGCCCCGATGGTGATGCCATTGGCAGTACGCTGGCATTATATGGATGGCTTCATTCCTTGCATAAAGAAGTGGTTGTTGTATTCGATGACGATGTAGATGAAAAATTCAACTTTTTGCAGGACTATGAAGCGATTCAAAAACCAGAAGACATTCAGACAGACGATTCGTGGCTGACTGTTGTATTAGATGCAACCGATATGAATCGACTGGGACATGCTGCCGATTTGGCAAAGGGAAAGATATTGAATATAGATCATCATATTTCCAATCAGCATTTTGCTGATTGGGAATATATTCGTCCTGATTTTGCAGCAGCCGGTGAGATTTTAACATACCTGTTTTTAACCTGGAATATACCTATTGAAGCCGCTTGGGCGGATGCATTATATTTGGCAGTAGCGACTGATTGCGGTTTCTTTAAATTCAGCAATACGACAGGTCATACGCTGCGCATGGCAGGTGCTTTGGTAGATGCCGGTGCCCATCCGAATATCATATCCGAACACCTGGATGCTCGTTCTTTGGCTAAAATGCAGGCTTTGGGAGAAGTGTTGCAGCATATTGAACTGTTTGGCAGCAATGCCGTGGCCGGATTGGCCTTTACGCCGGAATTGATGCAGTATACAGGCGAACATACAGGCAGTTACATGGATTATGTGCGTAATATTAAGGGCGTAGACGTTGCGTTTACTGTAAAATTTGTTAGTGATACAGAAACGAGAGTCAGCCTGCGTTCCAAAACAGTGGATGTCAATGCCATTGCAGCTGTTTTTGGCGGCGGTGGTCATGTTCGGGCTGCAGGATGTACGATAGCATCTTCCTTAGAAGATGCCAAAAAAATGGTAGTGAAGGAAATTTTAAAAGCGATATGATACATGGAGTTGTCAATGTAATAAAACCAACGGGCATGTCAAGCCATGATGTAATTGGTCAACTGCGCCGTATATATAATATGAAAAAAATAGGCCATGCAGGTACATTGGATCCCTTAGCTGCTGGTGTCTTGCCGGTCTACTTAGGACAGGCTACTCGCTTAATTGAATACGGTGACAGCAGTATAAAAACATATCATGCTGAATTTGCACTGGGCTTGGCAACAGATACGGAGGATTGTACCGGCGAAGTCGTTGCGCAGGCACCGGTGCGTGTTTTTCGTTTCGAAGAAATACAACACGCTGTGGAATCGTTTCGTGGTGACATAGAGCAAACACCGTCACGATATTCTGCGATTAATATTAACGGTGTCAAAGCCTATAAACTAGCTCGTCAGCATGCAGATTTTACCTTGCCTGTACGGCACGTTACGATTCATGATATTCAAGTATTGGCATATCAAAATGGCAGAGGGCTTATTACCGTTACTTGCTCTAAAGGGACATATATTCGTTCCTTAATTCGCGATATAGGAGAAGCCCTGGGGACTTACGCTTGCATGACCTATCTTGTACGCGTACAAGCTGGATTATTTGATATTTCCCAAGGGGCTACGTTGGAAGAAATTGAAACCAACCCGGATGCCTATGTCCAACCTGCTGATATGGCGATTCAAGAATTACCGAAGGCCGTATGTAATCCGAAGCAATGTACCTTTTTACTGCAAGGACGCCCTGTTCCCTTCGCGGGAAAAGGATTGACAGATAAGGCGATATTGCGTGTTTATACACTAGAAAAGAAGTTAGCAGGTATTGCTCGTTTTGATGAGGAACATCATGTAATTCGTCCGCATAAAATGTTTGCTGACATAGGGTGAGGTAATAAATCATGCAAGTATTCCATTCATTTCAGGAAATTACAGATTGCTGCGGTGCCGTTGTTGCATTGGGAACCTTTGATGGAGTGCATTTGGGACATCAAATGGTCATGAAAACGGCAATGGAAAAGGCTGGTAAAAAAGGCGTAAAAACCTTGGTTATTACGTTTGGTGCCCATCCATTATCTGTCCTTTGTCCCGAAAAAGAACCGGTACGACTGTCTACAGTCGAACAAAAAGAACAATACATTGCGACAGTCGGTATTGATGGTCTCGTACTACTCCCCATGACGCAGCATTTACTCAAAGAATCACCGGAATCATTTTGTCAGCAGTTATTAACGTATATTCATCCGTCAGCCATTGTTGTCGGTTCTAATTTTACGTATGGAGCAAAAGCTGCTGGCAATACGGATACGTTAAAACAATTTATGGCTGCCT
>CALBLM010000095.1 GCA_937895695.1 uncultured Megasphaera sp. | reverse complement strand
TTTTCAAGGCCCTTTGCAGTGCCCCGTTCCCGACGGCTTGATTAGTATATCGCAAAACAGCGTCCCTGTCAACTATTTTTTTACATCTTTTTTATTGCAAAAGGCAGAAAACTGTTTTTATTCAGCATTCCGCCTATGTTCTTACCTATTCTGAAAGTATCTTTTTTGACGGTTCAGATAGAATATCGACAGCTACACGCACCATCGCCTTTGCTCCAACTAAAGCCTGCATTTTTCCAAACTCACTACCTGCAGCTTCTGCAAAGGCTTTCGTATGGGCCGCAATATCATAGCCGATACAAATTTCCGGCTGGCTGACGCGCGTAACTTGGCTGACATTGCCTACATCGGTTGATCCTTCTGCCGCATCATCATCTTCTACGGCAAATTCTTCATATAAATCACTAAAGGCTTCCGCAAAATACACTTCCATTTTCGCATCATTGACCATATTCTTGAATAACGGTTCATAATGTTCCATCTGTACCGATGCACCATGTTCCTTCGCTACTTCTTGGGCTAGCTTTTTAATATCCGGCAGCATTTTTTCTTCTAAATACTCTGTACGCAATGCCCGAATCGTCGATTTCATCACCGCTTTATCCGGTATTACATTGGGAGCCGTTCCTCCTTCTGTAATAATCGAACCAATAATATGCCGTTCAGTGAGTGTCTTTTCATAGTCTTTTAATTTTCCATAAAAATCAATTAATGTATCCAATGCATTAATACCGTGATAATCAGGATCGGCTACATGGGCTGATTTTCCTAAAAAAGTAAACTGCAATGGATGGGTTGCATAAGATGTACCGCCAATACACGTTTTGTCTGAACCGGGATGAATAAGCATGGCCGCATCTAATTTGTCAAATACCCCATGGGCACTCATATACACTTTACTGCCAACCGTTTCTTCTGCCGGACAGCCGTATACATGGACTGTTGCCAACTCGCCGCAAATCGCTGCAAATGCAATGGCTGCGCCCACACTCATGGCTGCAATTAAATTATGCCCGCAGGCATGCCCTATTTCCGGCAGGGCATCATATTCTGCCAAAAAGCCGATTTGGCAAGGCCCCTGTCCATAGGATGCATGGAATGCTGTAGGAAATGCTTCGGGTACACAGTCTTCTACGTGAAACTGATAGTCAGATAAAATATGTCGCAGCTTAGATGAAGCCAAGACTTCTTGTTTTCCCAATTCAGGATGAGCATGCAAATAGTCGGCAATTTCATAAATAACCGGCTGTAATATGTCGACTTGCCGGCATCCTTCTTGCTTCATTTCTTTTTTGTCCATATGTATTCCTCCATTATCAAGGCAGTAATTCTACATAAGGGTCTGCCTGACAACATAAATGGGTCTTCATGCCCAACGGCAGCCATGTATTATCTGTTCCGTGTCCCGCAGGAAATCCCCAAACAGCCGGTTTATTCCAGCGTTTGGCATATTGATATATAATATCTCGGCTCGTAAATTCATACGGTGCCGGTTCCGTTGGTTCGCATCGGGTAAATTCTCCAAAGATGATACCTTTAGCATTGGCAATGATTCCGGATTCTTCCAGCTGACAAAGCATTCGATCCAGCGAATAGGCTTCTTCCCCTATTTCCTCAATCAGTAGAATTGCATCTGGTATTTGCAATGAATATGGCGTCCCGGCCGTTGCCGCTAACAACATCAGATTGCCGCCACAAATCGTTCCGGTTACATCACCGGGAATGATCGTTTCCATATACCAGCCCGTTGGCATTGGTATATTCCCTATCGGATAGGGATTTGCCAAACCTTTTGCCAAGCAGTCTATCGTATATGGCGATGCATCGCGTCCCAACGACATTACCATCGTTCCATGAATCGTCATCAATTGGCATCGCTGCAAAAAGGCCGTATGAAGTGCCGTAATATCACTAAAGCCAATAAATACTTTCGGATGATTTGCTATGGTTTGATAATCGAGCAGCGGCAAAATCCGGGTCGCGCCATACCCGCCACGCAGACAAATAATGCCGTCTACGTCGTCATCAGCAAACATATTCGTAATATCTTGGGCTCGGAGTGCATCCGTTCCTGCTAAATAGCCCCAATGGGCCGTTGCTGAGGCTCCCAATTTTGTTTTATATCCTAATCCATGTAAAACGGCCAGTCCTTTTTCCAAACTATGTTCTCCCAATGTGGAAGAAGGGCCTATAATTCCCAACGTATCACCAGGATATACGGCTTTTCCTTGCTTATACATCCTTATTGCTCCCTTTCTATATACGCTTCTTTAAAATCAACTAATCCCAC
>CALBLM010000094.1 GCA_937895695.1 uncultured Megasphaera sp. | reverse complement strand
ACCAGCCATCGCTATGTAGCAGGTCAGGTAGCTAAAGTAATGGGTGTTCCTGTTGAAAAACTTCGCATTATTAACTGCCATTTGGGTAATGGTTCTTCTTTGGCAGCCATTAAATATGGCAAATGCGTTGATACAACAATGGGCTTCACTCCGCTTGCCGGTGTTTTGATGGGAACCCGTTGTGGTGATATTGATCCGGCTATCGTTCTCAATGTCATGGAAAAACATGGTTATTCCATTAAAGAAATGGATACACTCATGAATAAAAAATCCGGCGTTCTTGGTATTTCCGGTGTGTCCAGCGATTTCCGTGATCTTGGTGAAGCTGCTAAAGAAGGCAACGAACGAGCTCAACTCGCATTGGATATGTTCCATTATCAAGTTCGTAAATTAATCGGTGCATTGGCAGCAGCTATGGGCGGCGTTGATGTTATTACCTTCACAGCCGGCGTTGGTGAAAATGGGATTGAAGACCGTGCCGCTATTTGCGAAGGTTTGGAATATCTTGGTGCTAAACTTTGCCCGGAACGCAACAATGTTCGTGGGAAAGATCAGCTGATCAGCACAGATGATTCTACGGTTAAAATGTATGTTATTCCGACCAATGAAGAAATCATGATTGCTCGCGATACTAAAGAAATCGTATCTAAATAATTCATGTAATTACAGGTAAAGTAGTTAGTATGTTAGTAGTGTCAGGCTTCTAACTACTAACTACTTTTTTTGATGAGGTGAAGAGTGTGAAATTATTATATTGGGATATAGACGGTACATTGTTAAATACCGGACGGGCCGGATTGTATGCGATAGAAGAGGTATTTCATACCCTGCAGGGGTTGAATGCGCCGGTTCCTCGTATTGTTGCTGGCGGACGTACGGACAATTATATTTGTCAGCAGTTATTGTATAAAGCTACTGGTAAGATGCCGAGCGATGAAGAAGTCAATATGTTTTGCCGCAATTATGAAAAGAAACTTTTAAAATGGCTTCAGATAAAGAAAGATGAAAGCGTTATTTTCGACAGTGTACGGGATATACTGGCTTTTTTTGATAAACGAAGCGATTATAAGCAACTCCTGCTAACTGGAAACAGTATTTACGGTGCCCGCATGAAACTGGATTTCTTTAAATTATCTCAATATTTTGATTTCGAACATTCTGGATTTGCTTGTCAATTTTATTATCGTGATGATTTAGCTCGCAATGCCTATACGATTGCTAAAAATACCTGGGGTGACAGCATTGAAGAAATGTATATTATTGGTGACACACCCTATGATATTCAATGCGGTAAAGCTATTGGTGCTAAAACAATTTCTGTGGCAACGGGTCATTATTCGTATCAAACGTTGACGCAGTATACGCCATGGAAACAAATTAAGGAATTACCGACGCCGCAGCAGTTTTTGCAATTGTTGGAACAGTAATAGTACATATCTATATGTATAACAAAAAATCAGTTGTAGTATATGCAAATTAAGCATATATACAACTGATTTTTTGTTCCTAAAGTATGTACTTTTTTATTACATACTTCGTATAAGATGACATATAGTATGCGAAAAAATTACTTATTGATTTTCCACGTATTTTCTAATACGCGAAAATGTAAATCATGCCATTTCTTTTCAATATCATCCATTGCATTGGATGCGGAATAGAGCAAATTATTATGTTTCTTTACAGACTGCTCTAATTGAGCAATTCGGGTCTGCTGAATATGAGTTTGTTCGGATATCGCGTAAAGCTGGCATGAAAGTACGATAATCCAAATAAACTGTACGCATACCAGTATGCCTAATGCTAAACAGGTACCAACTAAAAATTTTTCTATGCCCAATAAAGCGTGCCAGCGTTGCCGCAACGCATTTTTTTGAAGAGAGAATTCGGAAGAAAGCGTTGTCTTGTCATTGCCAAGACGATGACTGGACAAAGTAATAATGTAATGAATGAATTTTTCTCTTATCGACAAGGAAGGCACGACCTTTCGTAATAGGGAATATTATAAGTTGGAAATAACACGAGATTTATTGCGTACAAAATCAAGCCACAGCTGGGCAGCATGGGAAAGGTAATGACCGCGTTTCCAAATAACATATAACACATGCATAATTTCCGGTTCTACAAGCGGCCGAACAACGACCGATTCCGATACGCGGGGGTTTGTTTCCTTTGTAGGGCACAGCCGGCTGGGCAAGAGTGCAACACCAAGATTTGCTACAACTGTTTGCACCATCAGATCGCGCTGACTAGTTTCAAAGACGATTTTGGGTTGGAATCCAATGCGTTTACAATGTTGAATGATTTCATCATGCAGGTTGAAATCATCACGGTAGAGTACAAGAGATTCATTGGCCAGCTTCTTGAGCGGAATTGTTTTTTCCTTGCTTAGGATATTGTCACGATGAATGATGATATTCATTGGATCCTGTGTCAGGAAAAACGATTCAAAATCTTTTTCTTTTGGTTGTGTGCAGACAATACCTAAATCAATAAGTCCTTCTTGAACGCTGATTTCAACTTTTTTGGAACCATGTTCATATAAATCTAATTCGATTTGCGGATATTCCTGTTTAAAAGCACCTAGTAAATTAGCGAAAATAGGAGCCCCTGTAATAGGCGGCAGACCGATGAGAACCGTGCCTTGTTCTAACTTGAATTCATTTTCGAAATCAGTCTTCAAATGTTCAAACATAAAAACGACTCGTTTGGCATGAGATAAGAAAATAGTACCGGCATCCGTCAATTCAACAGCCTTGGCATTTCGCATGAAAAGGACGACACCCAATTCTTCTTCTAAGGCTTTAATGGTGCGACTGATCGCAGATTGTGAAATGTGAAGTGTACGAGCAGCTTTACTAAAAGATTTTTTGTCGGCAACTTCTACAAAGTACTTAAGATGATGAAAATCCATATTGCCACCTCCTATATAATTACACCCAAACGGTATATGTTTACAAAATAGCACTATCCAATGTTCAAAATCGCATCGTAATCCTATTGAATTTCGCCTTGCTAAGGCATATAATTAATTCGTAAGGAAAAGTTACAAAGTCGTTCGGATGTGATGGTCAGAAAAATGAATAAAAGGAATGAATGTGCAAAACTGTAATACTAACATTATATTATTACAATTTCGCAATAATATCAATACCTTTTTGAATATATTCTGTACCTTCCTATATGTATGATGTGTATTAGGACGTGTGTGCATGATGACAGCTGTATTTAGATTGGAAGCTGAATTGCAGTTTTAGCATACATGCATGTGAGTGAGCATAGAATGTCTTTTAACTTTGTCTACAGTATAGGAAATCCTATATTGAGGTATATATTTTTATAAGGAGCGTGTTTTATCTATGAGCAAATTTAAAACCATGGATGGTAACGAAGCAGCTGCATGGGTGTCCTATGCATTTACTGAAGTTGCCGCAATTTATCCGATCACGCCGTCTTCTCCTATGGCAGAACATGTCGATGATTGGGCCGCAGCAGGTATGAAAAATATCTTCGGTCACAAAGTAAACGTTGTTGAAATGCAGTCCGAAGCTGGTGCTGCCGGCGCATTCCACGGTTCTTTACAGGCTGGTGCTTTGACAACTACGTACACAGCATCTCAGGGCTTCTTACTGATGATCCCGAACATGTACAAAGTTGCCGGCGAACTCCTCCCTGGTGTATTCCACGTAGCCGCTCGTGCTTTGGCTAACCATGCATTGAACATTTTCGGCGACCATCAGGATGTTATGTCTGCTCGTGCTACAGGCTGCTGTCTCTTGGCCGAATCCAATGTTCAGGAAGTTATGGATATCGGCGGCATCGCTCATTTAGCTGCTATTAAAGGCTCTTTGCCTTTCATTAACTTCTTCGATGGTTTCCGTACTTCTCATGAAATTCAAAAAGTTGAAGTTATGGACTTCGAAAATTATAAAAAACTTGTTGACTGGGATGCTATCAAAGCTTTCCGTAAACGTGCTTTGAACCCGGATCATCCGGAAGTTCGCGGCACTGCAGAAAACCCGGATGTTTACTTCCAGCATACAGAAGCAAGCAACAAATTCTATGATGCTATGCCTGATATCGTAGCTGATTACATGGATAAAATTTCTGCTATCACAGGCCGTACATACAAACCGTTTAACTACTACGGCGCTGAAGATGCTGAATATGTTGTTGTTTGCATGGGCTCTTTGGCTGACGTTGCAAAACAGACAGTTGAATACTTACAGAGCCAGGGCGAAAAAGTCGGCGTAATTAACGTTCACCTCTATCGTCCGTTCTCCAACAAATACCTCCTCAACGTATTGCCGA
>CALBLM010000093.1 GCA_937895695.1 uncultured Megasphaera sp. | reverse complement strand
TAAGCATATAGGGCGTGCTGTGGCGCGCCCTAATATATGTCAGCCACAGTAAGTGATTGCTAAAACTAATTTATAATGTATATGATTAATGAAAGATGGTGAGTCTTGTGTTATTAGAAGAACTGCGTAAGCCCCTCGAAGATTTACAAAAAAGAATACAAGAAATCGGGGATTCACTTTAGCTTACCTCGAAAAGAAGAACGAATTATGGATTTAGATATGCAAATGAGCGATCCGGATTTTTGGAATCATCCGGATAAAGCCAAAGCCATATCACAAGAGGCAACGAATTTAAAAACCGAAGTAGAAGGCCATAAAGCATTGGTACAGAAGGTACAAGATACCTTGGATTACTTAGATATGGCTATTGAAGAAGGCGATACGTCGCTGACAGAGGAAATAGAAAGTCAGTATGAAGAACTGGTGAAAGAAGTAGAAAAACGCGAAGTTCGTATGCTTCTTTCCGGAGAGTACGATAAGTGTAATGCGATTATTACGTTTCATGCTGGTGCTGGCGGCACAGAAGCCCAGGATTGGACACAAATGCTGATTCGTATGTATACACGCTGGGCAGAACGGAATGGATATCAAATTACAGTAATGGATTTACAGCCCGGTGATGAAGCCGGCGTTAAAAGTGCAACCTTTGCAATTACCGGTGAATATGCATATGGCTATTTAAAATCCGAAAAAGGCGTCCATCGACTGGTACGTATTTCGCCATTCGATGCAGCAGCCCGTCGCCATACGTCCTTTACGGCCGTAGATGTTATGCCTGAATTGCCAGATGACGTGGATGTAGAAATTAACATGGATGATGTTCGTGTGGATTATTTCCGGGCATCCGGTGCAGGCGGACAACATGTCAATAAGACCAGTTCAGCTGTTCGTATGACACATATACCGACAGGCATCGTGGTACAGTGTCAAAACGAACGTTCTCAGCTTCAAAATAAAGAAATGTGTATGAAATATCTGAGAGCGAAGTTGTTTGAATTGGAACAGGAAAAACAGGCTAAATTAAAAGCTGAAATAGGCGGTGTTCATCAAGCCATTGAATGGGGCAGCCAAATTCGTTCCTATGTATTCCATCCCTATAACTTAGTAAAAGATCATCGCACGAATGTAGAAACCGGTAATATTCAAGCTGTGATGGATGGCGATTTGGACATGTTTATTGAAGGATATTTACAACAAGAAAAGAATAAGAAATTAGCAAAACAGGAAGTATAATGAAAAAATTAAGTATCTTATTGGTCATATTTGCTGTATTCTTTTGGGGTGCGAATCAGTATGCGCCGCAATTAGCGGCGTCAGGACTGTATCACGCATTATCGACCAAAATGGAATTACAACCAGATGATGTGACTGTACAAGCTTCTCCCGGATTGAAAGTACTGCTCGGTGAGCTGGATGCCATTGAAATACATGGAAACACATTTCGTGTCGGTGATTTGAAGTTTGAACAATTTGACTGCCAATTACAGGATGTTGCATTTAGTCCACTTGACAGCTTGACAAGTCAAACCCTTACCGTACTTCATGCACAACGTGGTGAAATGACGGCATCCATTCGCCAAGAAGAACTGCAGCAATTTCTTCTTGATAAAGTAAAAGGTCTATCCGATACGACGATTTCGTTTGAAAATGACGATATTATTGTACGTGGTACGATTCGTATTGGCGGTGGATTTTTAACAGCTCACGCCGTGATTCGCGGACACTTTGGCATGAATGGCACAAAACTGATGTTTATTCCCTCAGACGTAGCCATCGAAGGATTAGGCCTTACGTATAGCAGCAAAAATATAGGAAATATAGAAGTCTATGATTTCAGTGGATTTCCGTTGGGTATCGTGCCAGATCGTGTGATGTTGCGCGATGATAGAATTATAATTCATGGGCGAATTAGTAACTCATAAATAAGGTGAAAAGATAATGATAAAAAGCAATAGATTTAGTAAGGTACTCTTGATTGGAGCTGTGTTAATCGGGGTACTTTGTTCTATATGTTTATGTATACAACGATATTACGTAGAAAAGAAAAGCATGACCATTGAACAAGCAATGGATTATGATGCAGTGGTAAATATAGCACGAAATGATGGATATGACTTAGATACAGCCTTAGAAAAGTGCCGAGAAGCCGGCATTACGAGCTTTACCATTTATGATACAACCCTGAACAAATTGACACAGCGCGGTGAAATGTCCTTAATTACGCGCTTAGGATTGAATTTGTATTATCCGCAGTTCCATATTACGGATTTAACATTTGATTACTATTTGGTTGGGAAACCAAAAAATCAGGAAGACTTATATTTTGACGAAGTAACAGCTGATTTAAAGACTCGTTTAGGAGAAAACAATGTTCGCTTGCTCCCAAACAGTCAGTATCGTATTGCCGGTTTGCGTGGCGTTATGCCTGCATTGGGCGATGTTAATTTAGGAATTATGACAGCTGATGCCAAGAAAATTACGTCCCATGGTTTTCATGTTATATTGCGTCCCACCAACTACAGTAACCCTTCAAAAGAAAAGGTAGAAAGCTTCTTTAACCGTGCCGATACTATTGAAAACGCGTCAGGTGTCATGTTTGTTGGCAAAGAAGTACTGGGATACACGCCGGTCAACGCTCAACGCAAAGACATGCTTACCTTTACGGCAGAGCAAATGAAACAGCGTCACTTGCCGTTTTATATGGTTGAATCTGCCAATCAGTTGCAGTACATGCAACAAGACGGCATGTATGATTTAGCTGGTTTGCTGGATTATCAAACGGTTCGCGTCTATGCTATGGCGAAAGAAGAATTGGAAAAAATTACGCCTGAAGAAGCTGCTATGCGGTATTATATTAGTGACTTGGAACGAAATGTCCGCGTAAACTTATACCCCATGTATAAAAAGCCAATGCATGGCATGAATTTGACGGAAACCAATTTGGCATATATCTCGATTGCTAGCAAGAAATTGCAAGATCGCGGCTATACATTGGGTCGGGCAACTGTCATGGATACGTATTATCCCAATAAAATTTTGTTGGCCTTGATTGCCGCTGCAGCTGCTTGCGGATTTGTTTTTACGCTGAATATATTGTATCCATTGTCAAATCGTACTAACTATATACTGATGATTCTTGCCGTTATCATTGGTGCAGGTGGTGCATTGATATCCAAGGGAGCTTTATTCTTACAAATGATGGCAATCGGTTGTGCTTCTGCAGCACCGACGGCAGCTATCCTGTTGTTATTGGATTATTGGAAAAAGAAAACAATTACCCATAAGCTAAGTTATAAACGAGTCATTCGTGATGGAGCTATCGGTCTTACGTGTGCCGTAGCGATTGCGATGATTGGCGGCTTATTCATTGCTGCAATGCTGGGAAATATTCGTTTCTTTATGGAATTTGATTTTTATCGCGGTGTTAAATTGACGTTTATTTTGCCGATTATTTTAGTAGCTATTGGCTATTTGCGTCGATTCCCCTTAGGCGGAAAAACGATGACATCGGGACAGGATTTTATCAATTTTGCTAAAGAATTCCTCAATATTCCTATTAAAATGGGAACCCTCATCGTATTAGCCTTGCTGGGATTTATTGCCTTTGTATTTGTGGGACGCAGCGGACATACTGCCGGCGTTCCCGTTCCAGGTGTCGAAGTAGCACTGCGCCGTTTCTTAGAAAATGTCTTGTATGCTCGTCCACGGGAAAAAGAATTTTTAATTGGTCATCCTGCCTTTTTCCTTATGGTAGCTGCCATGTATCGTAAATGGCCACAGCTTTTACATTTTTTCCTTGTTTTAGCAGCGGCTATCGGCGTAGGTTCTATGGTTGAAACTTTTGCACATATTCGAACCCCTTTCTTGATGTCCTTTATTCGCGGTATCGATGGTTGGATTATGGGATTAGTGATTGGAATTTTAGTCATTTGTGTCTTGGCTGTACTGCAGTATATCACAGCATGGTTAGGAAAGCAGGTGAAATCTCGTGGCTAACGTTGTCATTTCTGGATATTATGGATTTGCCAATGCCGGAGATGAAGCCATGCTTTCGGCGATTATAGGTTCATTGCGGGATATTATTCCGGATATACATATTACCGTCATCACGGGTAACTGTCGAATGACACGAGAACATCATAACGTGCATACTGTACATCGTATGAATTTTTTATCTATCGCAGCGGCTATTTGCCGCTGTGATATTCTTATTAGTGGAGGAGGTAGCTTACTGCAAAATGTAACAAGCTCCCGAAGTTTGTATTATTATTTATTGATTATGCGTATAGCGTTATTTTTTCACAAACCGGTAATGCTATATGCCCAGGGAATTGGTCCTGTTATAGGCACAAAGGAACGGCATGCCGTTCGCGATGTATTGCAAAAAGTAACGGCTATTGGCGTTCGCGATACGGATTCCAAAGCGGAATTGGCTTCCTTAGGTGTTACAGTGCCACCAATACATGTAACAGCTGATGCTGTATTATCTATGCATCCTGTAGATAAACAAATTGGTTTTTATTTGTTAAAGAAAGCAGGAGTAACAGGAATTCGACGCCGCATTGGTATTGCTGTTCGCGATTGGAAAGGGCTGGAAGGCTTTAAAAACGAAATTGCGAAAGCGGCAGATCAATTACAAAAAATGTATGATGCCCGAATTATCTTGATTCCGATGCAGTATCCTGCTGATGTGCGTGCTGGTGAAGATATCGCGAAGGCCATGCAAACGGAAGCTGTTGTACTGAAAGAATCCTATAATACAGTAGAATTTATGTCCCTTATTGGTTGTATGGATGCTGTGATTGCCAATCGGCTTCATGCCCTTGTCTTTGCTTCTATTATGCAAGTTCCAGCATCTGCTATTTCCTACGATCCTAAAATTGATAGTTTTATTCAATTAGTTGGGGATACGGTATGCGGTACTGTAGAAAAAGTGACAGCAGCAACGTTAGTTGGGGATGTATCTAAAAAGTTAGAAGCCGGACAGATTGCTCCGGATATTAAAGCACATATCAATCACTTACGTCGCCAATCCATGCGCAATGCCTATTTGGCAGTGCGCATTATGGAGGGAAAAGATGGAATTCGTACGCGGCTGAAACGTGATGACTAGGTTGGAAATACATCATTGGATTGTATATGTTTGAAAAGAGGTTTCCTATGATTGATTTAAAAAATGTATCGAAAATTTATGATAATGGTTCGATAGCATTGGATCATGTTTCGCTGCATATTGGAAAAGGTGAATTTGTGTTTGTTGTCGGAGCTAGTGGGGCCGGAAAGTCTACACTCATTAAGTTGTTATCTCATGAAGAATTGCCAACATCCGGTACGGTATATGTGGATAGTACGGCAGTCAATCGCCTCCCAAAAAGCCGTGTGCCTTACTTACGCCGCAAAATGGGGATTGTGTTTCAAGATTTTAGACTTCTTCCGAATAAAACAGCAGAGGAAAATGTTGCCTTTGCGATGGAAGTTATTGAATCACCGCGCCGCGTTATTAAAGAACGCGTTCGCAATGTACTGGATTTAGTAGGCCTCCTTGGTAAGGCGGACGCATTACCACATAATCTTAGCGGTGGTGAACAGCAGCGTGTAGCCATTGCCAGAGCCATTGTGAATCGACCGTTATTGTTAATTGCCGATGAACCAACAGGAAATTTAGATCCAGAAACGTCGCGTGATATTATGGATACGTTTAAGAAAATTAATCATATGGGAACAACTGTTTTGATGGTAACGCATGATAAACAAATGGTTGATTTAATGAATAAGCGCGTTATCGAAATCGTCAATGGTCATGTTGTCCGTGATGAACAGAAAGGCGGCTATAACGATGAAGATTAGAACGATGCGCTATTTTATTTCTGAAGCGTTACAGTCTTTTTGGCGCAATAGCTTTATGACAATCGCTTCGATTGCCACTGTCGCACTATCTTTTTTTATATTGGGAATATTTATGACGTTAGTTGCTAATTTGGATTATTTTGCCGAAAATTTGGAAAGCCAAGTACAAATTAGTATTTATTTAAAAGAAGATGTATCGACAGATCAAATTATGAGTGTCGGTAAACGATTAAAACAAATGGAAGATGTAAAAGAAATTACATTTACCAATAAAGATCAGGCTATGGATAAATTACGAAATCGAATGAAAGATCAGCCGGGAATTTTGAATGCCTTAGAGGGGAAAAATCCATTGCCAAGTTCCTATGAAATTACGTTCACCGATCCGGCAGCTGTAAAACGGACGGCTCGCATTGTAGCAGATTATCCAGAAGTAGAAAGTACGCATTATGGACAGGAAATTATTGAACAACTGTTTCAGATTACATCGGTTATTCGTTGGGGTGGTATTGCGTTAGTTATTTTCTTGACCCTAGCTACCTTATTTATTATTTCAAATACGATTCGTCTGACTGTATTTGCTAGGAGAAAAGAAATCGCTATTATGAAATATGTTGGCGCAACAAACTGGTTTATTCGCTGGCCTTTTCTTTTAGAAGGTTTATTTCTTGGATTTATTGGTGGTTTGATTGCCGATATCGTACTGTTCCAATTTTATGAATTTGTAACTGTAGCCATTCATCGTTCTTTAGCATTTTTACCTCTTGTGAGTATGTATCCCTTTATGTATAGAATGGCTGGTGTATTGCTGATTATTAGTATGATTATTGGCGCTGTAGGAAGTACGATTTCATTAAAGCGGTATATGAAGGTGTAAGGTATGTTCATAGTAAATTCTCATAAGAAATATATTGCAGCCATCGTTACTGCCGTTTTGCTTACTCCATGCTTTACCGTATGGGCAGAAGATGAAGATTTACAAAACCAATTATCCGATGTACAGGGACAAATGGCGGAACAAGCGCAGAAAAAAAATAATGCTGAAGCTGTCATTGGCAATGTTTCTGAAAAACTACGGGTTATTCAGGATAATTTAAATGCTGCAACAAATGAATATAAATCAATTTCTGCTCAGCTTGCAGATACAGAAAAACAAATTACAGAAATGCAGGTAAAACTCAAAGAAGAACAAGCAAAATTGGAAAAACGAGAAAAAGTATTTCGCGTCCGTATTCGGGATATTTACATGCACGGCCAACTAAGTTATTTGGATGTGGTATTAGGTGCCAAGGATTTCGGTGATTTTGCCAATCGCGTAGAGTTACTGCGCCGTGTCATTGCCGCAGATATGGATTTAATTACATCTATTCGCCAACAACGCGATGAAATTCAACAAGTTCAACAAGAGTTAGAATCGCAGCGGCAAAAGCAAAGTGCCTTAAAAGAAAATGCAGCTCAGAAAAAGGCTGAAATTGAACAACATAAGAAAGAACAGCAGGTTATTTTGCATCAAGCCGAAACGGATAAAGCAACGGCTGAAGAAGTATATCGTGAATTAGAAGCATCTTCTCAGTCGATTGGAGAAATGCTGCGGCAACGTGCTGCGGCTCAACAACAGGCTGAAGCTAGCAGTCAAGCCGACAGCAATGACAGTAGTGATAGCAGTACTACCGATACGGGTAATGATAGTGGCAGTTCCGAACCAGCTGATAGCTATCAGCCTGTTAGTGGATCGGGTGCTTTTGTTTGGCCTGTCAATGGCGTTATCACTTCTCCTTATGGGTATCGTACCCATCCTATTTTTGGTACGACTATTTATCATAGCGGTGTCGATATCGGTGTCGATTATGGTACACCCGTACATGCTGCCGACAGCGGTGTCGTTGTAGAAGCCGGTTGGATTAGTGGTTATGGATATGCTGTTGTCATTGACCATGGCAATGGGTTATCTACGCTATATGGTCATAATGAATCATTAAACGTATCATCCGGTCAATCCGTATCGCAAGGCCAGGTTATTGCATATGCCGGATCGACTGGTAACTCGACAGGACCTCATGTTCATTTTGAAGTACGGTCTAATGGAGATCCTGTAGATCCATTATCTTATTTGTAAGGCGGCGATAGGATGAATAAAATAGCCAATAGTAAAACAAAAAATTGGTTGTATAAAGGAATTGCTGGGATTCTTATAGTATTAGTAGCCACATTTGGCCTTCTGATGACCTTATCCTATTCTTTGATGGGAGACTGGCTGGGATGGCTTAAAATCTATCGTACACTGTATATTGTAGAAACACATTATGCCGATACGATAGATAAAAAAACGCTTCTTGACGGAGCTGTCAAGGGCATTGTCTCTACATTAGGAGATAAACATTCCTTGTATATGGCCGGTGACGAATTTAAAGAATTTAAAGATCAAATGTCTAGTTCCTATGCGGGTATTGGCGTCTATATCGGCAGTACCGATGCTGGCATTATGATTGCCGGCGTCATTGATGATAGTCCGGCTAGTGAAGCTTCTTTAAAACGAGGAGACCTGATTATTGCCATTGATGGCACCCCGACAGAGGGAATGAAGCTGGAAGATGTATCCCAAAAGATTCGTGGTCCTGTACAAACAGATGTGACGCTAACGATTCGTGAAGATGGTGTGGATAAAGATGTAACGCTGACACGGCGGCAAATTCACATGAAGACCGTTATGGGACAAATGGTAGAAGGAACAAACATTGGCTATATTCGTATTGGTGTTTTTGGCGAAGATACAGGAGCCGAATTTACGAAAGAATATCAATCGTTACGTGAACAGGGTATGGAAAAAATGATACTTGATTTACGAAATAATCCGGGAGGATTGGTAGATCAAGCGGTAGAAGTGGCAGGGAATTTTATGCCCCAAGGCAGTACAGTCGTTTCCTTTACTAGCAGTGATGGCAATACCCAAACGTTTGAAGCCAATGGAACAGGCGATACCGTTCCCATGGTCGTATTAATTAACGAAAACTCCGCCAGTGCGTCAGAAATCGTTTCCGGATCTATTCAAGATTTAGGATTGGGAAAAATCATTGGTGTTCGCAGTTATGGTAAGGGAACCGTACAAGGTGTATATGGTGTCAGTCAGGAAGATGCCATTAAATTGACCGTAGCGAAATACCATACAGCTAGTGGTAGAGAGATTGATGGTGTCGGCATTGAACCGGATATTACGGTACAGCTACAACCAAATGATACGGTTGATTATCAGCTGCAGAAGGCGTTGGATGTATTAAAAGCAGAATAGATGGTCTTTATTCCTATCTTTTTTGCAAAAATGTCTTTACAGATTCCCGATTTTGCTTTAAAATTTTGTCAGTACCGTAATTACATATGCACCTAGGACAGATAGACAGGAGACATGGTATATGTATGCTGTGTCTCTTTCTGTATATAAGCGCATTGTAAAGAGATTTTTCGTATATACGCGCAGCAGCGCATGGCATTTTTATGAGGTGAATTATGTTTATAGACAGAGCAAGAATATTTGTACAATCAGGTCGTGGCGGTGATGGTATGAGCAGTTTCCGTCATGAAAAATTCGTCCCCAAAGGCGGCCCAAATGGCGGTGATGGTGGTCAAGGTGGCAATGTTATTTTAGTTGCTGACCGAAATGTAAACACATTAGTCGATTTCCGCTTCCGTCGTTTGTTTAAAGCAAAACCCGGTGGAAAGGGCGAGGGAAGTAATAAATATGGCCGAGATGCAGACGACTTATTGATTACCGTGCCATTGGGAACAGTAGTTCGTGATGAAGAATCGGATAAAATTATTGCCGATTTAAGCCATGATGGGCAGAAAGCCATTGTAGCAAAAGGCGGTCGCGGCGGTCGTGGTAACTGGCATTTTCGTACCAGTGCCAACCGTACACCTACGTTTGCTGAACGCGGAGAACCTGGTGAAGAACGTTGGCTGAAATTGGAATTAAAGGTATTGGCTGACGTAGGATTATTGGGCTATCCAAGCGTTGGTAAGTCCAGTATTTTGCGGAAAGTATCAGCAGCACAACCGGAAGTAGCAGCATATCACTTTACGACGCTGAATCCGATTTTGGGCGTTGTAAATTTAAGCGACCATCGCAGCTTTGTTATGGCGGATATTCCGGGACTGATTGACGGAGCCAGTGAAGGGGTTGGGCTAGGACATGATTTTTTGCGCCATATTGAACGGACGAAAATTTTAATTCATGTTTTGGATGTATCTGGTATGGAAGGCCGTGATCCCATTGAAGATTATGAAAAAATTAATGGGGAATTAAAAAAATATAGCGATAAATTATCTAGAAAATTACAAATTATAGCCGCAAATAAAGTCGATGCCTTAGAAGAAGGTTCCGATAACTTGGAACGGTTGGAAGCCTATTTGACCCAGCGTGGTGTTGAAGTGTATCCCATTTGTGCATTGACCGGTGAAGGTATGAATGCCTTGTTAGAACGCGTTTGGACGTTACTGGAAACCTATGTGGAAGAACCGGAAGAAACAACGGAAGAAGTTGTATATAAAGCAGAAGAAAAACCTGATTTTGAAGTAAAACGTGATGACGATGGTGCATTTGTCATTACAGGACCGCGTATTGAAAATCTAGTTGCCATGACAAATTTTGATGATGATCAGTCATTACGCCGTTTTCAGCGGATTTGGCGCTATATGGAATTGGATAAACTATTAAAAGAACATGGTATACAAGATGGTAATACCGTTCGCATTTATGCAATGGAATTTGAATATCACGAATAAAAGGAGTTTATATGAATAACAAAGACAAAAAGAAATTAAAAGGCATGGCAAGTTTGATGCCGTCTGTCGTACAAATCGGTAAAGAAGGGTTGAGCAATGCCGTGATTGACAGTGCGCGTGCTGCTATTACAGCAAGAGAATTGATCAAAGCCCATGTGTTGAATAATGCCAATTTAGACACCAAAGAAACGATGGAAGAACTCGCAGATATGCTGGGAGCGGAATTAATTCAAGTTATTGGCCATTATGGCGTTTTGTTTAAGAAAAAAGATAAAAAATCCCATTTTGATTTTATTACGATGTAAGGTTGTGATAGTATGCCCGTCATGCGGCCGGAATTAACAAAAAAGAAGCGTATTGTCGTCAAAGTAGGGTCTAGTACGCTAACTCATGAATCAGGAAAATTAAACTATCATCGCATTGAACGATTGGTCATGGAAATCGCTGATTTAGCAAACCAAGGCAAACAGATGGTACTCGTATCCTCTGGCGCAGTAAGTGCCGGATTAGGACCACTGGGGTTATCACAACGCCCGCAAACGATTCGAGAAAAACAGGCTGTTGCTGCAGTTGGCCAGGGGGTTTTATTACATACATACGAAAAAATGTTTCGTGAATATGGTCAAACTGTAGGTCAAGTACTATTAACACGCATGGATGCGCAAAACCGGAAAAACTTTATGAATTCCCGTAATACACTGCTGACGATGTTGAATATGGGGATTATTCCTATTATTAATGAAAATGACGTTGTAGCCATTGATGAATTTAAAATTGGCGATAACGATACGCTGTCCGCTATTGTCAGCAGTATTATTGATGCTGATTTATTGGTACTGTTATCCGATATTGACGGATTGTATACAGCCAATCCGCAAACCCATCCGGAAGCTGTTTTAATTCCGAAGGTAAAGGAAATTGACAAACATTTTTATGAAATTGCCGAAGGTGCTGGCACGTCAATTGGGACCGGTGGTATGTATACCAAAATTCAGGCGGCTTCGTTATCGACATCTGCAGGTGTCGATATGGTGATTGCTTCTGGTAGTGAAGAGGGTATTTTACGCCATATATGTCAAGGTAAAGAAATTGGTACCTGGTTTATGGCAAAAGATTCAAATCTTCATTCTAAGAAACGCTGGCTTTTATCCGGCAGCAAATCGGAAGGAACCATTGTTGTCGATGAAGGTTGCCGTAACGCTCTCATTGAACACGGTTCCAGTTTACTTCCTGTAGGCGTCGTTCGTGTAGAAGGAAGATTTCATGAAGGAGATATTGTCCGGGTTATTTACGATGGTGTTACCATTGCCAAGGGAATTGTGAATTATAACAGTGAACAAATTACAGCGATTAAAAAGCATCAAACTGATGAAATTGCAGCTATTTTAGGCCATGAAGGCGTATACGAAGAAGTCATTCATCGAGATAATTTGGTAGCAATGCAATAACGTAAGGAGGGATATAAATGGAATCAGAAGTATATAGTAAAGCTAAAGCAGCGCATGAAGCATCGTTGCAACTGGCAAATGCAGCAACGACAGTCAAGAATACGGCGTTGTCATATATTGCGAATGAACTAGAATCACAATGTCAGACTATCATTACTGCGAACCAAATAGATATTGCCAATGCGAAAGACAAGGGTATGAGTGAAGCCATGCTGGATAGACTTGCGTTGACGAAATCCCGTATTATAGACATCGCCACTGGCGTGCGGCAGGTCATTGACCTTCCCGATCCGGTTGGTGTAGAGTTAGAAGCCTGGACACGGCCTAATGGACTTCGCATTCAAAAAGTTACCGTTCCTTTAGGCGTTATTGCTATGATCTATGAATCGAGACCAAATGTAACTGTCGATGCCGCTGTTTTATGTATTAAGTCTGGTAATGCCTGTGTGTTGCGGGGTGGCAGTGAATCGATTCATTCTAATATCGCATTGACAAGTGTCATAAAATCGGGATTACAAAAAGCTGGCTTATCTCCTGATTTGGTACAGTTATTAGAAAATACAGATAGAGCATTAGTCAAAGAATTATTGACGTTGCGCCAATATATTGATTTGGCAATTCCTCGCGGTGGTGCCGGCTTGATTCAAATGGTTATCCAAACAGCAACGGTTCCTTGTATTGAAACGGGTAGCGGTATTTGTCATATTTATGTCGATAAAGATGCCGATTTGGATATGGCCGTACGTATTATTGAAAATGCCAAAGTATCCCGACCTTCGACATGTAATGCAATGGAAACATTATTGGTCCATCAGAATATCCGTCAGGCCTTGTTGGATAAACTGGTGCCCGTAATGCAGCGCGATGCTGTTGAACTGCGTGGTGATACTGAGGCACGTATGTTGTATGAAAATATAATACACGAAGCAATGCCGACCGATTGGGAAACGGAATATAATGCCTTGATTATGTCAATTCGTACTGTATCTTCTGTAGAGGAAGCTATTGCTCATATTCGCCGCTACAGCACACATCATTCGGAAACCATTGTAACAGAAAATCCAAAGACAGCAGAACAATTTTTACGGGAAGTAGATTCTGCAGCCGTATATGTCAATGCATCGACACGGTTTACGGATGGGTTTGAATTTGGGTTTGGTGCAGAAATCGGCATCAGTACGCAAAAACTGCATGTTCGCGGCCCAATGGGATTATCAGCATTAGTTTCTTATAAATATATTATTCATGGTCAAGGACAGATTCGCTGATGAAACGAGTAATACGGGGTTATATACAGACTCTTCGAAACTATGCGGCAGCACCGAAAACACGGTATGAATATAAGCATTATGCTAAATTTTTGACACTGTACTTGTTGGCTGTAGGTATCGTATGGGGAGGAATCTATATTTATCATGGAAATTACTAGATTAGGGATTATGGGAGGGACTTTTAATCCTATCCACTTAGGCCATTTAATGATTGCCGAGGAAGCAAGGCAAACCTTTCATTTGGACAAAGTCTTATTTATACCTTCGTATATAACCCCGAACAAGCATGTAGCCGGTGCAACAGCAGAACAACGATTGGCTATGGTACGATTGGCCATTGCCGACAATCCTCATTTTGCAGTTAGTGATATGGAAATACGCAGGAAGGGTCGTTCATATACGGTAGATACCTTGCATTTTCTAAAGAAATTATATGGACCGACCTATATTTTGTATTTTATTTCCGGAACCGATACCATTCAGGATTTACCCAATTGGCATCACCCGGAAGAAATTCTATCGTTATGTCAGTTTGTAGGAGCTACTCGACCAGACGGAAGTCAATCCATTGGCAGCATAATCGCGCATTTTGGAGCCTTGGGAAAACATATCTTAAAATTAACGGTGCCTACTATGGAGATTTCTTCTACAGAGCTGAGGCATCGTATTGCGAATGGACAGTCTGTACGCTATATGATTCCGCCGGTAGTCGTAGAATATATCCGAAAAAATGGAGTATATCAATGTACAATGAAGCATTAAAAGAAAAAATTAAAAAAGATTTGCAACAAAGTTTATCAAAACATCGGTATACCCATGTTTTGGGTGTAGCAGCCAAAGCACGGGAATTAGCCGGACAATATGGTGGAGATTTGGATCAGGCAGAAGTGGCAGGACTATTACATGATGCTGCCAAACAAAAAACGCTGGCTGATATGCAAACATTAGCACGACGGTCCTTTGGCGATACCCTTCCAGATACGATTATGTCTATCGGAAGCTTGCTTCATGGATATGCAGCCGTAACGATTGCCAAAGAAATGTATGGTATTCACGATGAAGACTTGCTGGCAGCGTTAGCGCATCACACGACAGGTGCTGAACAGATGAGTACATTGGAAAAAATTATTTTTATTGCGGACTATATTGAAGTAAATCGTGATTTTGACGGCGTAGAGCACTTACGTAGCATAGCAGCGCAGGACTTAGATCAAGCGGTACTAGCCGGCTACGATTCAACCATTTCCCATTTGTTGGATCAAAAAAAGACGATTTATACAGGAACCGTCATCAATCGAAATGCACTCATTTTAGCCATGCAGGCAGATAGGAAGTTAAAATGATGGAGCAGGATAATTTAACAAAAAAAATGCCGCAAAGGCGAATGAAGAAAAAACAGACACGACGACAAAAATTTAGACGCCTGTTATTGATTTTGGCTGGAGTTGTTTTTATCTGCTTGCTGGTTGTATTAGGATGGAAATATTATCAAGATACACGGCAGTCACAGTTTCAAGGGAAAATTGATGCTGTACAAAACGGTTCATCTGCATCATTTATTCAAAACAGTCCGGATACGCCGTTATATGTGCTATTGGTAGGCGTAGATAATGATATGCCGCAGCATGCTAATTTTATTGGTATTGCCGCCATTAATCGAGTCAAAAAACAGGTCGATTTTATTATGCTGCCAGATAATACAAAAATTACAGGCCGTAAAGAAAAAGGAATACAAGAACTACAGAATGTGTACAGCGAAGGGGGACTGCCGCTGTTACAGGCTGTTGTCGAAGATATTTTTCATATTCCGATTCCTTTTTATGCGGAATTTACAGAAAATACCTTTGAAAAAATGATTGATATGAGTGGCGGAATGCCCTTGTATATCGAAAAAAATATGTATCATGCTGATGCAGCTGGTGAAACAGATATTAACTTGTTCCAAGGGTATCAAATACTTGACGGACAAGAAGCTGCCGGATATATGCGGTATATTGACAGTGATGGATATTTGTCAAGAACGCAACGGCAAGAACGGTTTGTCAAAAAATTTTATGAAGAACGGGAACATCATTTTGGAATTGCGAATGCATTATTTATGTATCGGTTTTGGAATCAAGTTCATTCTAATATTTCTGCTAAGGATATGGCGTCATTAGCCTTTGATTTTAAGAATGTACCCGTTAGTGATATTCACTTTTATATTTTGCCGGGCGAGATGACACAAGATAAAGAAACGTCGTATCAAAAATTATGGACCTATGACCCGGTTGAAGCACAAAAAATTATAGGCACCATGAATAATGCAATTGCCGCTGCACCGACAGTAGATACGCAGCAAACAAATGTTAAAGAGTAAAGGAGATATCATATCATATGCCAATCGTAATGAAAGAAATAAAAAAAGAAGAAACACCTTTAAAAAGTTATGAAATTGCTGCTAAAGCAGCAGATGATAAAAAAAGCTGGGATATTGTCATTTTGAATATGGAAGACTCTTCCATGATGGCGGACTATTTTGTCATTTGCAGTGCTCGTAATAACCGACAAGCTCAAAGTATTGCCGACAATATTGAAGAACAAATGGAAAAGCATGGATATGATGTTCGTCATGTTGAAGGGTATCGGGAAGGTAAATGGATTTTGATTGATGCAGGTGAAGTTGTTGCCCATATTTTTGTTGAACAAGACCGTCAGTATTATGATTTAGAAAACTTATGGTGTGATGCTGAACGGATTCCGTTTGTAGGTGAGTAATATGAATTCATTATTACAAGAAAATAGTATTGTGACCTTGGAAGTCCTTCGTACTAGTGAAATGGGGGCATTCCTCAATGGCGGTACGGGTAACACAAATGATGATATTTTACTTCATAAAAATCAACAGACTGCTCCCGTTCAAATTGGTGACAAGGTAACCGTATTTTTATATCATGACCCATTAGGTCGATTAACAGCGAGCATGCGTCTTCCTAAAATTAAAGTAGGGCAAATTGGGTATGCACCGGTTATTAATACGACTCGTTTTGGTGCATTTGTAGATGTAGGAACAGAACGCGGTATTTTTATGCCTTTTGCTGAAATGAAAGGGCGCCCCAAAGAAGGCGAATATGTGTGGGTTAAATTATATGAAGATAAGTCTCACCGCCTAGCTGTGTCTATGGAAGTAGAAGATGAAATGCGCCGTGCTTCTAAAGCAGCTACAGAAGCTAAAATTGGTGATTGGGTAGAAGGGGCTATTTATAATATGACCGATCAAGGTGCGTATTTAATGACAAGAGAACGCTGGATTGCTTTCCTTCACCGCAGTGAATTTAATGGTCCTATTCTTATCGGACAACTGATTAAAGGTAGAATTACGTATATTCGAGAAGATGGACGTATCAATATTTCACTGCGTCAGACAAAAGAAAACTCGCTTACACCGGATGGAGAAAAAATCATGGCATTTTTAAAACAACGAAAGGGTAAAATGCCTTATGGTGATAAGACAGCTCCTGCAGTTATTAAAGCAAAGTTTAGTTTGAGTAAAGCGGCATTTAAACGCGCCTTAGGTCATTTGATGAAAGAAAATCAAATCTATCAGCAAGACGGCTGGACGTATTTAAAAGAAAATACAACGGAAAAACAATA
>CALBLM010000092.1 GCA_937895695.1 uncultured Megasphaera sp. | reverse complement strand
ACATCACTTCTCTCTATATCCGTCAGTTGAACACGACATGGCGTACGCAACGTAACAGCCTGTTCAAGCTGCCTTGCTGTTTTTTCTGCTTCATATCCACTGACTACACACCCTGTCAAATGAAATATTCCTGCATATCGTAATGCTGGCACTAAAACACTAGATGCTTGCATGGGGCTGGCCCACTGTGATTTATTATACCACAGATAGGCCGAACTATCACTATAGCGAATACATGTCGCTTTATCCTTTCCTACATCAAATACGTATACCGTTGCTTCTGGTTTTTGATACTGCCCATATATTCCTGTTCCTACTAACCAAAGTCCCGTGATAATAAAAAGATTTCGTCGTTGTGACGTCCAAAAGAAAATAGCACCAAGTATTACATACCAGGCAACTATCCAAGGAAAAGACAGCGCACCTATCCAATACCGACTATATGGCAAGGACGATAAAAAATAGTTTCCTTTGACAGAAATCGCTAATAATGGCGAAAGTATCCACAGCACGATTTCCATCAAGGGCTCACAAACAGCAAAACATATTGCGGCTAACAATCCTAGAACAATAACCATATCTAAAACAGGAGCTATTAATACATTGGCTGCCAAAGCATATACAGGCAATGAAAAAAAATTTGCCAGCAGGACCGGCAGCAACAGTAATTGCGCACAAACGCAAACAGACACACTATCTCGAATAAATATCGGTAAAAAATCAAGATACTGTTTTAACTTAGGCTGCAGCAAAACAATTCCAGCTGAAGCACCGCAAGACAGACGAAAACTTAAATCATATACAATAAATGGACTGTATAATGCCATAAGCAGTACTGCAATAGCCAATGCATGGGAACTCATATATTCTCGCTCGGCAATCACGCTATAGGCACAAATAATTCCCATTACCGAAGCTCGTATAACAGGAGACACAAATTCTGATAAAGCACTATACGCGATAACGAAAAAAACAGACAGAAAAAACAATCCTTTTTCCCGCAATCCTATCGTTTTGCCGACTAATTGGATTACCGTTAATAGCAGGGCAATATGCGATCCTGATACCGAAAGAATATGAATTAAGCCGGTCGTGCTAAAACTTTCAATGAGTTCTGGAGGTAAATCTTCATAATGACCGCCAAATAACAAGCTGCTCAATATATATGCATTATCTCGTGATAAAACGCGTTGAAACGCATTTGTCAAATGTTCTCGCATCTGTTGTAATGCATATCGCCATCCTGTAGGTGCCGCCAACAATTGTATAGATCGCGAATCTTCTATATACGTTTTCATGTAGATCGATTTTTCTTTATCTCGATGAAATGCATCATATGCGCCGTAATTGCGATAATACGTAATAGGCTGCATCGTTCCTCGAAGCGAGATCCGCGCTGTCGGCTGCCATATCTCATCAGTTGGCATAGTGACATATATATTACCTTGTCCCTGCCTTTGGATTGTGTCATCAGCATATGTAAATTGTCTTAATGCAACAACATACCGTGTCATTTTTCCCTTTTCCGTATCATACGTATTTCCTTTTTCAAGGATAGTCCCTTCCATTCGCAAATCTGCGCCTTGCAAATAAAAGGGCAGTTTTTCATACGCCGTGTCGACCCAATCCATTCTCCCTGCACCGATACAAAAAAAGCATGCAAAGACACACCACCAAAACAACAGTTTATGAGCACGCAGTATACCTGCGCTGCCAGCAAATATCAAACTGCCAATAATACTATATATCCATGGTATGTTTATATATTCTTTACTCACCATGCCTAAACAGCATGAGACGGCGATTCCTAATCCCCACTGCCTCATACCGTCACCTTGTCTTGCAGCTTTTTAAATTTACCCGCCCCTATTCCTTTCACGTTCTGTAATTCTTCTATACTAGTAAAGAAACCATGTTCTGTCCGATAGGTTACAATATTTTTCGCCATTGCTGGGCCAATTCCCGGAAGTTCTGCCAACTTTTGTTCATCAGCCTCATTAATGTTAATGCGTCCATCGTATGCTACCGAGCCAGCAGGAATGCCTTGTGTATCATAAGGAATATGGATATGCATGCCGTCTTGTATTATTTCTGCATAATTAACCGCATTTGCATCAGCATATGGCAGTAAATCTCCGGCGGCATGAATCACTTCTCCCAATCTTACTTCATCAGCAAATGCATAGAGTCCCGGCTTTTTTACGGCACCACTAACATACACATATCGTGATGTAGGCTGCGGAGATTCTAAAACAGGTTCCGTTACTCCTTCACCATTTTCTGTTTCCCATGGTGATAACGTATACAATCCCAAACATCCTGCAATGAGCACTACAATAATCCATTTCTTTTTCATCGTTAGATCCTCCTTATAGCTGCTTTTTTACGATGTTTCGCTGCTTTTTTAGAGGATTCCTGCTAAGATTCATCATTTTTAAGTAAATTCTAATATTACACTAATTTTTCACCGATTCTTCTCAGAAAACACCTTCAAAATCAGTCATTTTATCCATAATTTCTTTCAAAATCAATCATTTTATTTTTTTCTTCTCACTGCCATTATTTTGTGATATGATAAGAAAGGTAACGTCATATATTACTATATTGGAGGCCAGAACATGAAAGAATTCAAACCGTTCAAATCCGGAAAAGTGCGCGAAGTATACGATGCAGGTGATAGCATTATTATGGTCGCTACGGACCGTATTTCTGCATTTGATCACATCCTGAAAAACCAGATTACTAAAAAAGGTGCCATTTTAACACAAATGTCCAAATTCTGGTTTGATTTGACGAAAGATATTATTCCGAACCACATGATTTCTGTCGACAATGCGGATATGCCAGAATTTTTCCAACAGCCGCAATTTATTGGCAACAGCATGAAATGCAAAAAACTCACAATGATTCCTATGGAATGCATTGTCCGTGGTTATATTACTGGCAGTGGTTGGGAAAGCTATAAAGAAAATGGTACGGTCTGCGGTATTCAGTTACCTGCCGGCTTGGTAGAATCACAAAAATTACCAGAACCAATCTTCACACCAAGCACTAAAGCCGAATTAGGTGATCATGACGAAAATGTTTCTCTTGAAGAAGGCGCAAACGTATTAGATAAAACCTTCCCGGGAAAAGGCAAAGAATATGCCGAAAAAATCCGTGATTACACGCTTGCTTTATATAAAAAATGTGCAGATTACGCGCTTTCACGTGGCATTATTATTGCAGATACCAAATTTGAATTCGGTTTAGATGAAAACGGCAATATTATTTTAGGTGATGAAATGCTTACACCGGACAGTTCTCGTTTTTGGCCGTTAGAAGGATATAAGCCGGGTCAATCCCAACCTTCGTATGACAAACAGTTTGTTCGTAACTGGCTCAAAGCAAACCCAGACAGCGATTATCTCCTGCCACAGGATGTTATTGACAAAACGATCGAAAAATATAAAGAAGCATACGAAATGCTTACAGGTAAAAAGTTTGATAAATAAGTATAACTAAAAAGCCGTTGTCTGACATACGTCAGGCAACGGTTTAATGGTTAATGGTTCTATAATAAATGTTGGGGTCTTGTGGACATCCGTATTCACAAGACCCCTTATTTTATATAAAATAAGACATATCCAAACCGCATTTCAACTCAACCATC
>CALBLM010000091.1 GCA_937895695.1 uncultured Megasphaera sp. | reverse complement strand
AATTGCATTTCGCCAATTTCTTCGCCAAGACCTTTGGAAATCGGCTAAGTTAACGTGTGCGCTGCAAGTTGACGAAATAGAGGCTCCCAGTATGGCTACGTATCAAAATTTTAGTCAACGCATTTGCCATTTGCCTAGCTATCGTATATTGGCTATCAATCGTGGCGAAATACAAAAACAACTGAAAGTAACATTAACAGCGAATCATGATGTTTACATTAAAAAATTAATACAATATATTGTCCATGGGGCATCTCCATATACACAGCTTCTTTCCGATGCTGCTGCCGATAGTTATAAACGGCTTATCTTTCCACAATTGGAACGAGAAATCCGTAATGATCTAACAGAAAAAGCAAATAAACAAGCTATTGCCGTATTTGCCGAAAATCTTCGTAATCTGTTATTACAACCGCCATTTACAGGACAAACTATTTTAGGTCTCGATCCGGGGTATCGTACAGGCTGCAAAGCTGCAGTCATTGACGCAACGGGATATGTATTGGCACATGGGACCTACTATTTGACTAGTTCCAAACGACAGCAGGAGCAAAGTGCCATTGCCTTGGGTAACATGATAAAAAAATACAACGTTACGTTAATTTCCATCGGTAATGGTACGGCATCTTACGAAACGGAACAGTTCGTTTCAGCTATGCTGGCAGAACAGCACCTTTCCTGCCATTATATTATTGCCAATGAGGCGGGGGCGTCTGTGTATTCGGCATCAGAATTAGCTAGAGAAGAATTGCCTGATTTGGATGTCACCATTCGCGGTGCTGTATCCATTGCCCGCCGCATTCAAGATCCCTTAGCTGAATCCGTAAAAATTGATCCTAAATCTATCGGTGTCGGTCAATATCAGCATGACGTCAATCAAAAAGATCTTTCAACGGCATTAGACACTGTAGTAGATTCTGTCGTCAATTATGTCGGTGTCGATTTGAACACCGCTTCAGCATCCTTACTGCAGCATGTATCCGGCCTAACTGCTGCTACGGCAGCCAATATCATTGCGTACCGCAACGAAAACGGCCCGTTTCATAATCGACAAGAACTGTTATCAGTAAACCGTCTGGGACCTGCAACGTTTACGCAATGTGCTGGTTTTTTACGTATCAAACATGGCGATGAACCCTTAGATAATACGTCTGTCCATCCGGAATCATACGATTTGGCAAAAAAAATAGCTGCTCATTATGGCTTTGTCCCTTCCGATTTACAGGATAAACATAAACTACAGCTTTTACAAGAAAAAATTCAAATGAATGCCGTACCACTGCTTGCTTCTTCCCTGCATGCCGGTGAACCAACGATCCGTGATATTTTAGAAGAACTTCGCAAACCGGGACGCGATGTTCGTACTGCTTTTCCCAAACCATTAACTCGCCGCCATGTACTATCCTTAGATGACTTAAAAGTCGGCACAATCGTTCATGGCACGGTGCATAATGTCGTCGACTTTGGCGCGTTTGTTGACTTTGGATTAAAAACACCAGGGCTCATCCATCGTTCTGAACTCTGCAATCGCCGCATTCAACATCCTACAGATGTGATACATGTCGGCGATATCGTTGAGGCCGTCATTATTTCAGTAGATACGTTGCGTAACCGCATTGGTCTTTCCTTGAAACAAGTACCTAAAAAAAATTAGCATATCATTAGGAGCTGTCACAAAAAGAGAATGTGTAACCCTTTTTGTGACAGCTTTTTTGTCATACCGTTTTACGTGTATGGTTTACAACATGACAGTTCCTTTTCTTCAACCAAAACACTAATCCCGTTTAAAGAAATAATAGAGTATCTCATAGACAATCGTATTAGTTACATTCTTTTTTGTGTATTACATAATTATGATGTAATATAACAAGTTTTTCCTATATTTTATGTGTTTTCATTATTTTTACTATATTTAATTATGTATTTATTGTTTTTTATTCTTTATTAGTGTATAATTACTTGTATATTTTTTATTATAACCACAGAGGGGTGTATGAACATGAATAAAAAATGGATACTTGCCGGTTTAATCGCACTGACAACTATTTCTCTGCTCGCCGGCTGCGGCACACAGGACAAAACAGCCGAAAAAACAGATAAACCGCTCATCGTCGGAACAGAACCATCGTTTCCACCATTTGAAGCGACAGAAGGAGATTCGTATGTCGGATTTGACATTGATTTAGCCAATGCCAT
>CALBLM010000090.1 GCA_937895695.1 uncultured Megasphaera sp. | reverse complement strand
CTTCTTTTGCGCCCGGTATCCATTGAAAATCGTCTATACGGCTCAAATACCCTTTATCGACATTTAATACGCCATCTCGATCAAAAAAAACGGCTTTTCTCATTCGTAATACCCATTGCTTTTATCAAGAACACGGCAATATTCTTTGACAGCTTCACTAAGCAGTGTAAATCCGCGGTCATATCCTGCTGCCATTAATTTTGTGGTATCAGCCTGTGTATAACTTTGATATTTTCCCTTCAATATTTCTGGGAATGGAACATATTCAATATGGCCCTTGCCGCAGTAATCAATAACACCCTGAACAAATTCATTAAACGAATGGCCTACACCGGTGCCACAGTTATAAATGCCAGATAATTCCGGATGTTCCCAAAAATAAAAGATAACATTAACAACATCTTTTACATATACAAAATCGCGAATCTGTCCACCATCGGCATATCCAGCGGTACCTTTAAAAAGCGTAATTTTTCCGGTTTCTTGTAATTCATGAAATTTTTGATAAATGAGCGAAGCCATACGATCTTTATGATTTTCCTGCGGTCCAAATACATTAAAATACCGGAATCCAACAATTTGGCTTTTCGTCTTAGGCATCATACGGCGTACGTACCGATCAAACTGCAGCTTGGAATATGCATAGGGATTTAATGCTTGTTCACATGCTGGTTCTTCACGGAAACCATGTTTACCGCTTCCATACGTAGACGCTGACGATGCATATAAAAACGGAATTTTGCGCTGCATGCAATATCGTAAAATATTTTTGCTGCCTTCATAATTGTTTTTCATCATATAACGGCCATCATAATTCATGGTATCAGAGCAAGCGCCTTCATGAAAGACAACGTCAATATAGCCGCAGTCGAATGTATCATCGGCCATTTGTTCATCAAAATCTGCGTAATCCATATAATCATAGAAATCAAGTCCCTGCAGATTTCGGCATTTGCGACCATCTGTCAAATCATCAACGATTAAGATATCATTAATGCCTCGATTATTTAATTGTTTGACAATATTGCTGCCGATAAAACCGGCACCACCTGTTACGATTTTCATATTTTCCCCTTCTTTGCTAAATTAGCTATTTTTTGCACTAATCCGGTTGTAGAGTAACCATCTTCAAACGGAATGATTTCGACCCGTTTTGCATATTCTCTGCCAATAACATCTTCTGGTTTATAGTCTCCACCCTTAACAAGGATATCCGGACGCAAAACCTGCAGCAGTTCTGATGGTGTATCTTCTGTGAAAATGACAACTTCATCAACACACCCCAAAGCGCTCAACAACACAGCTCTATCTTCTTCATGAACTAATGGACGCGTTTCACCTTTTAAACGCTGTACAGAATCATCCGAATTCAGACCGACAACAAGATGTTGTCCCAACATGGCAGCCTGTTGTAAGTATAATACATGACCACGATGCAGTATATCGAAGCATCCATTCGTAAAGACAACGGTTTCGCCTTTTTGCTGCCATTGACGAATTTTTTTTGCTGTATCTTCCCATGTCAATGCTTGATAGGGTGCCCAATGTCTAGGATGCCATTCTTTCCATAACGCAATCAATTCGCTGCGATGGATCGGATAGGTTCCTACCTTGGCTACAACAATCCCTGCGGCCGCATTGGCAATTTGTAAACTCGTTCGGATAGATAAATGACCGGCAATGGCTGCCAAAAAAGTAGCAGCTACAGTATCTCCTGCCCCAGAAACATCAAATACTTCTTGAGCTGTCGCTGGATTATTCCAAATTTTACCATCATTGCCAATAACCGTAATGCCTTTTTCAGAACGCGTAACCATTAAATGGGCAAAATCATACTGCTGATGAATTCGTTTCGCTGCTTCTATGACTGTATCTTCTTCATTTATCACAGTCTGTCCCACGCAATCGGATAGTTCTTTTATATTCGGTGTAACAAAATCTGCACCGTTATACTTTGTCCAATCACTACCCTTAGGATCTACCAACACAGGAATGTTAGCCGCATGCGCTGCCGCAATGACCAACGAAGCTGCCCGTTCTGTCAATACGCCTTTTTTATAATCAGATAAAATAATTCCATCCAGCCCCTGTTGAATTTGAGTCTGAACCCATGCTTCCAATGCATCTTCTTCTGCCATTGTCAGCGGCGTAACTTCTTCAAAATCAAGTCGGACCATCTGCTGTCGTGAACCCAATACGCGCATTTTTGTTGTTGTAGCATGTCCACGTCGTACAATCAAACCACTGTCATCAATAGATGATTCCTGTAACAGATTTCGCAGTAATGCAGCATTTTCATCGTCACCAACCAGCCCGGCTGCTATGACATGGCAATCCAAATTCGCTAAATTGGCCGCTACATTGGCTGCCCCCCCAAGTACAGATGAAATACGTTCCACTTTATTTACGGGAACCGGCGCTTCCGGGGATATTCGTTCTACGCGACCAAATACATAGCGGTCTACCATCATGTCACCAATAACGGCAACACGCAGGCCTGGCAGTACAGTATTTAAAAATCCATCAATATAATTTCCTGTCATACGTCATTCTCCCATAGGACTTAGTCATCTTCTTCATGACTATGTTCTTTTTTATGTCCCATTAAATGTTCTAATTCTGCCATGAAGCTATCCAAATCAGCAAATTGACGATATACAGAAGCAAACCGAATGTACGCTACTTCATCAACCACTTTTAACTCGTCTAAGACGATTTCTCCTATTCGTTCACTTGTAATTTCCTGAACCAGAGAATTACGGATGGTACGTTCAACTTTTGCGACGATACCATCAAGTTGTTGTCTTGTTACCATGCGTTTATTGCAAGCTCGCAACAAGCCATTGAGTATTTTATTGTGGTCAAACAATTCACGGCTGCCGTCTCGTTTAATGACAACCAAAGGTACTTCTTCTACCATTTCATATGTTGTGAATCGTCGACCGCAATGCTGGCATTCACGGCGGCGACGAATAGCGTTGCCATCATCTGTCGCCCGTGAATCTGTTACTTTTGTATCTTCACTTTTACAAAAAGGACATCTCATGGGTATTTCCTCCAAATAAGGTATGTATAGGAATTTTTGAAAAAAAGCGGGTCCGTCAGGATCCGCTTTTATAGGTATGTCTTATCTCATCCACGTAGGAATTTCTACACCGCTTGCATCTTTAGAATCGCCCACTTTAGGTGTTCCCCCATTCTGACCAAATGACGGAATCGAAGACGGTTCTTTGCCAAAGCCCGTAGCAACCACCGTAATGCGAATCGAATCTTCCATATCCGGATCAATAACGGAACCAAAGATAATATTCGCATCTGGGTCAACGGCTTCTGCCACTTTTTCAGCAGCTTCGTTAATTTCATACAAGCTGATATCTGGGCCGCCTGTAACATTCAGCAAGATGCTCTGTGCGCCGTCAATTCCAGTTTCCAACAAAGAACTGTGAATAGCACCGTCAACAGCTTCAACAGCCCGATTTTCACCAGAACCAACACCAATACCCATAATGGCTTCACCCTGGTCAGACATAATTGTTTTTACGTCAGCAAAGTCCAAGTTGATAAGACCTGTCGTCGTAATTAAATCTGAAATGCCTTGTACACCTTGACGAAGCACATCATCGGCTACTAAAAACGCATCTTTCAATGGTGTCTTTTTATCAATAATCTGGAGCAATTTATCGTTCGGGATTGTGATAATTGTATCAACTTTTTCTTTCAAGTAATCAGCACCTTTTGCAGCCTGTTCTTTACGGCGTTTGCCTTCAAAGGAAAACGGCTTTGTAACAACAGCAACTGTAAGAGCTCCCATTTCCTTGGCACATTCTGCTACGACAGGAGCAGCCCCTGTACCTGTGCCACCGCCCATGCCTGCTGTAACAAATACCATGTCTGCTCCCTGCAGGGATTTGATGATTTCTTCTTTGCTTTCTAAAGCAGCTTGTTCGCCAATAGATGGATTTGCACCGGCACCGAGACCGCGAGTTAATTTTTCACCAATTTGGATTTTTACATCTGCCTTGGAAACTTCCAAGACTTGATCTTCCGTGTTTATAGAAATAAACTGGACACCCTGCAAACCACTTTCTATCATACGGTTGACAGCATTGTTACCGCCGCCGCCGACACCAATTACTTTTATATTTGCAAACTCTGCCATTTTCATATTTCCTCCTTCAAAATCGTTAACACTGCTATGCAGATAGGATTCCCTATTATTTTACACTATCTTAGGAAAATTATCTACACATTTTTAAAATTCTTTCCGCATACTACAAAACAGACTCGCTTCTGCCAGCCTGTCTTGTTCTGCTATTTACTCTTCACCAATGGTGATTTTACATCTGTATCAATATACTGCACAGCTAAATGATTATCCCGTACTTCCTGTAACATTTCTTCCGTAATCTCCGCACGTTCATCCGGATGATCTCCCTCACCCAAATGAATGGGGATTGAATCCGTCGTATATACCGTAATATTTTCCGGATTTCCTACATTGATTTCTGCTATCGTTCGTCTCAGTTCTGGTGATACTTTCCGCATATATGCCAACGCTGAATATAATGAACCGTCTGTAATAGTATCTCCCAATAATAGGGTATCCATTTTCTTGCCGGTCATAATCGGTACCGATACGTTTTTAATCTGCGGCTGTATATCAATGACAGTACCTTCCGCATCAACATATGCAAATCCATACATCGTTGTAATAACAGCAGCGGCTTTTCGTTCTTTCAAATCTACATGAATCGTTGCTGGAAATTCGCGCGTTACAACAGCTCGTTCAATTCGCAAGTCTTTGGACAATCGTTCCTGAATATCATCAGGAGATAACTGAATGACATTGACATATCCTGGTACCCCGCTGGCCCGATATACGTCATCAAATGACAGAGACTCATTTCCATCTACAATCAATGCACCAAATGGTATCGGTAATAACCGCAACAACAGCCATAACAAAATTACACCTGCAACCGCAAAAACAGCAAGCAAACGATGATTTCGTTTTTGACGTCGTCGCTGTATAGCCTTCTCCTTCTTGGTTCGCAGTACTTTACGCCGAATCATCCGGCGTTGTTTCTGTTTTTGTTTTTCCCTGCGTTCTGCTGGTGACTGCAGCGGGTCATTTTCCAAGTGCGGCGGCACAAATACGTCATGTGTCTGTGAGCGTATCGGCCTAATTGTTTGTGTATGATGTGAAATTATTCCATTTGCTGTTGCATCATGGTTTGTATATTCGTTATTCATCATCGATTCCTAACCAGCTGCATACACAGCCATTAAAATTTTCCAACGGAAGCTTCCAATAAAATTTTTTCGCACAAATCTTCAAAGGAAAGATTCATGGCTCTAGCTGCATCCGGAACTAAACTTGTAGCCGTCATCCCAGGAACCGTATTGATTTCCAATACAAACGGATTCCCTTCTTTATCTGTCATAATATCCACACGAGCAACGCCGCTGCAATGACATAAATGAAAGACCTGTAATGCTAAATTTTGCATTTTTTTAGTTAATTCTGCCGAAATAGGTGCCGGGCAAAGATGCTGTGTAATCCCCGGGGTATACTTGGAATAGTAATCATATTTACCTGTACTGGGAACGATTTTGATGATAGGAAATGCTAAATCATCCATAACAGCAACTGTAAATTCTTCACCATCCAAAAAAGCTTCTACAATAATCGAATGACTGTATTTAAATGCTTCTTCTAATGCCGGCTGTATTTCTTTTTCCTGTTTTACAATTACCGTGCCAATACTAGAACCTTGACCTGATGATTTTATGACAACAGGAAAAGAAAAATGTTGACAAATATCTGCTGCAATATCTTCAAATGCTTCATTGGAAAAATAATATGCAAACGGCGCAGTTGCAATTCCCGCTCCTTTAAACGCACATTTGCTCATGACTTTATTCATACCAACAGCACTCGCCATAACGCCCGGTCCTGTATACGGAATCCCCATCATTTCGCATAATCCCTGCAGCACGCCGTCTTCACCATATCGGCCATGAAGTGCATTAAATACAACGTCTATGTGTTTTTCTTTCAACTGATCTGCCAACATATTCGGTACTAGCTCGATCGTTTCTGTCTGGTACCCTTTACTTGTTAATGCTTCGGCAATCGCTGCACCAGTTCTTCTAGATACAGCGGCTTCTGTTGAAGGTCCGCCGACAACAACAGCTATTTTTTTTTCTTTCATCAATTCACTCATTCTACTTTCCTTCCTTTGCGTCAGCCAAATATTGTTCGCCAACCTTATAAATATCACCAGCACCCATCGTAATAACTAAATCAAAGGGCTGGGCATTTTCTTTTAAATATGACACTAAATCTTCTTTATGAGGAATATAGGTAACATCTTGTCCTGTTTGTTCAGCTACTTTATCAGCAATTAATTTACCCGATACACCAGGAATAGGATCTTCGCCAGCACTATACACATCCGTTACAATCAGTTTATCTGCTTTTTTGAATGCCGTTCCATATTGATTTAGTAGCAATTTGGTCCGTGTATACCGATGCGGTTGAAACAGACAGACTACACGATGAGTTCCCATATCACGAGCCGCCGTCAATGTCGCATTTATTTCTGTTGGATGATGGGCATAATCATCCACTACCCACACATCCCCGACAAATCCTTTCGTTTGGAAACGCCGCTTAGCTCCATGGAAATGAGATAAAGCTTGCGCAATATCTGCAAATTTCAATCCGCAAAGACGGGCCGTTGCAATCGTTGCTAATGCATTCAATGCATTATGACGTCCAGGAACACATAAAACAATTTCGCCAAGCATCTGCCCTTGGTAGGATACATCAAAATGGAGCTTTCCTTTTATATAATGTAAATTAGCTGCCTGGTAATCCGCTTTTTGTTCAATACCATACGATACATAGTTACGTTGTAAAGACGGTGCCAACACGCGAATTTTATCATTTTCAAAACAAAGAACGGCAGTACCATTTTTTACGTCCAATTTTTGGATAAATTCTTTAAATGCTTCAATAACATTTGCCAACGATCCATAGTGATCCATATGATCAGCGTCAATATTGGTAACAACAGCAATATATGGATTTTGTTTTAAGAACGTTCCATCGCTTTCATCCGCTTCGGCAATGACATATTCTCCCTTGCCCAAAATAGAATTACTGTGCAAATAATCTACTTCACCGCCAATGACCAACGTAGGATCGGTGCCGCATTCTTCAAACACTTGTCCCAACATAGAAGACGTTGTTGTTTTTCCATGGGCCCCAGCAACTGAAATACCCTTACCCCAACTCATAATATGAACCAATGCATCTGACCGATGAATAACCGGAATATGCCGACGCTGTGCTTCCACTACTTCCGGATTTGTATCACGGATTGCCGAGGAAACAACCACAACCTGAGCATCCTGCAAATTTTCTGCACATTGGCCAATACAAATACGGGCTCCTTTTTGAATAAACCGATCGGTAATGACAGACTGTTTAATATCTGAACCCGAAACATGATAGCCTTTTTCTATAAAAATATTGGCAATTGCCCGCATACCTGCACCAGCAATACCTACAAAATGAATATTCTGAATTGCATCTAAATTAATCATTCTCTTACGCACCCTCCTACGTATTCCTCAATGCCGATGACGTGCAATAGATAATGCTAATTCAGCAATATCATGGGCAGCCTGAGGCTTACCCAGTGCTTTACTAGCTTGAGCCATCGAAACCAAGGCACCAGGATCTTCTTTCAAATGTAAAATTTCTTCTAATAAATCGCGTCCTGTCAACATTTTATCCAAAATCATTTTAGCAGCACCGCACATAACAAGAGCTTGTGCATTATACCGTTGATGGTCTTCTGCTGCATATGGATAAGGAATTAAAATGGACGGTACACCACGTACAGTCAGTTCTGCCAATCCGACAGCACCGGCCCGATATACAGCCAAATCAGCAGCTGCAAGTGCCGACGGCATATGATGCAGATATGGAATAATACGACTTCCTTTGCCATATCTCCCCTTACCATCAATGCCATCTAATTGCTTAACAACACGATCATATTCATGATCACCAGTTACATGTAAAATCTGTATGGTATCATCATCTTTAAAATATTTATGAACTTCAATCATCGCCGTATTGATACTGCGAGCGCCACGGCTGCCGCCAGCTACCAACAGCGTAAACTTATTGGCATCCAACCCCAAATACGCTCGGCCTTCTTCTTTAGTAACTGTTAGTATATCTTTACGAACCGGATTACCTGTATACACCAATATATCTTTTTTCTTAAACCGATCGGCAGCTTCCCGATATCCCAAGGCCACACGATTCACAAATTTACTCAAAATCGTATTGGTTACACCAGGAATGACATTTTGTTCCTGTATCAATGTTGGAATCCCACTAAGACTCGCTGCCAGCAACACAGGCCCGCAAACAAATCCGCCCGTACCAATGACAACATCCGGTTTAAAATGCCGGATAATAGATTCTGCTTTAAACAAGCTTCCTGCCGTTTTTCCCAACGTTACGAGGGTGCGAAATGAAATTTTTCGTTCCAATCCGCGTACATCCAACGTCACAAATGGCAGTCCTTCTTTAGGAATTAATGTATTTTCTAATCCGATTTTGGAGCCAACATATAGAAATTCAGTTGGTTCAATACCAGCAATAGCTCGTGCAATAGGAATTGCCGGATAGATATG
>CALBLM010000089.1 GCA_937895695.1 uncultured Megasphaera sp. | reverse complement strand
TTAAATATTGCCCATGACTGTAACCTGCGGTGTAAATACTGTTTTGCATCCCAAGGAGATTATGATACGCATAAACGAGAACTCATGAGTTTTGATGTAGCCAAACACGCCGTCGATTTACTGATTAAAAGCACGGAAGGAAAACGGCAGCATTGCGAAATCGACTTTTTTGGCGGCGAACCGCTGATGAATTTTGATGTTGTCAAACAAACCATTGCGTATATTCGGGAACAGGAAAAAATTCATGATAAAGTATTCAAATTGTCGTTGACAACAAACGGCATGCTGTTAGATCCGGCAAAGGTCAAATATTTGACGGAAAATCACATTAGCTTGATTTTGAGCTTAGATGGTCGTCCGGAAATACACAATCGCATGCGTCCCGATGCAGGTGGACGAGATTCGTATGATACATGTGCCAAAAATCAGGTGTATGCAGCCAAACACCGTAATGGTGAAGAATATTATGTTCGCGGTACGTATACGAAATATAACTTAGATTTTACCAAAGATGTAGAACATATGGCAGACTTAGGATTTGAAGGCTTGTCCATGGAACCAGTCGTAGGCGATGATTTATCTTACGCAATTACAGAAGACGATTTGCCGCGTATTTTTAAAGAATATGATACACTAGCAGACTTTTATCTCCAACGTATGGATGAAGGCCGTCCGTTTATTTATTATCACTTTATTATGGATTTGTATCGCGGTCCGTGTATTGCCAAACGGCTTCGCGGTTGTGGCGCCGGTCATGAATACATGTGTGTTGTCCCCAATGGCGATATTTACCCGTGTCATCAGTTTGTGGGACAAGACGACTATGTTATCGGCAATGTATATGATGGCGTAACGGATACCAAATTACCGGCTCTGTTCCGGGATATGCATGTCCTTAATAAGCCGATTTGCTGCGACTGCTGGGCAAAATTCTTCTGTAGCGGCGGATGTCATGCCAACAATATCAAATACGGCGGCAATATTCAGACTCCCTATGAGTTAAGTTGTCGCATACAGAAAAAACGCATTGAATGTGCGATGTATATCCAGGCTATTTTAGCTATGCGCGGTCAAAGAGCTCGGCTTTTTGGAGATGCGCCGGAACATTGTGAAGGATGCGGCTCGTGTGAATAAGCTAAAAGGATGTTTATCTGTCGTTGTTGTTCTATATCTGCTGTATGCTATGATTAAAGACGGCGTGACACCACTGTTACTACTCATTTTGATAGCAGCAATTTTGGTAGGGGCAATGCAGTTTTGGATGCATACGATGTCTTATAAAAAGTATAAAGAAACGCAGCAGCGAATGAATAAAAAATAGACTGTTGTGCTATGGCAGAACATGTACGTTTTTAGGGGCTGTTGCAGGAAGCGATAAGCCCCTTTTCTCGTATGGTTTATTATTCGCATGTATACGGCACATCTCTTATGTTGTCCAAACAAAAAAACGTATCAAAACGGTCAAAAGCAGGAAAGGCATATTGAGATTCCTATACTTGAAATAAAAGCGATGAATAGTATACAATTATTTATATGAAAATCATATGCGTACTAAAAAGAAATAAAAACACAGCAATAAAAAACACCAATAAGGTTGACTTTATGAGACAGTTGGAGTATCCTTAGTGTAGTCAAAAGGTATACTTTAAGATTGAGAATCAAGATTAAAAATACAGACTTAAAGATAGACTGTAATATAGATATAGGAGTGAATGATGATGAGTGAATTGATCAGAGTAGAAGGATTAAAAGTCGCCGTCGAAGGAAAAGAAATCCTGAAAGGCGTAGACTTAACCATTAACACTGGTGAAACCCATGTTATTATGGGATCTAACGGTGCCGGTAAATCGACGTTGTTTAACGCGATTATGGGTAATCCCAAATATGTAGTCACAGAAGGTAAGATTTTCTTTGAAGGTAAAGATATTACGCATGCACCAGTTAATGAACGTGCTAAAGCAGGTATTTTTATGGCCTTTCAGGCACCGATTGCCGTACAAGGTATTTCCGTTGAAAACTTCATTCGTAATGCCAAAAGCACGGTGAGCGGCCAGACCCAGCGCATTATGCCGTTTCGTAAAAAACTCCACAAACAGATGGATCAGTTAAAAATGGATCGTTCCTATGCAACGCGATATGTCAATGATGGTTTTTCTGGCGGCGAACGCAAAAAAACAGAAATTTTGCAGATGTGTATGCTTGAACCAAAATTGACGATGCTTGATGAAATTGATTCTGGATTGGATGTTGATGCTGTACGCATTGTTTCTGAAACAGTATCTCAGTATCATAACGAAACCAATTCCATTTTGGTTATCACCCATCATAGTGAAATTTTGCAGGATTTAAAACCGGATTTTGTTCACGTCCTCATTGGTGGCAAAATTGTAAAAACCGGCGATGCATCGCTGATTCAGGAAATTGAAGCCAACGGCTATGATGCATTTAAAGAACAGGCTAAATAGGAGGCACGCAACATGGCTGATGAAAAAAAGATAGCCGAAGAAAAGCTGGCTGAAGAAAAAGAAAAAATCGAATCTTTTACGGATTTTGGCAATATGTATAACTTTAAAAAAGATTTTAAATATGCATATAAAACCAATGCCGGATTGACACCGGACATTGTACGGGAAATTTCTGAAAAGAAAAATGAACCGAAATGGATGTTGGATTTTCGTCTAAAATCGTTGAATTTATTTTATCAGATGGAATATCCTGATTGGGGTCCAGATATTAGCGAACTGGATATGAATAACATTGTAACCTATGTCCGTCCGAATGCCCAAATGAAAGCTAGCTGGGATGATGTTCCTGACGATATCAAAGATACGTTTGATCGATTGGGGATTCCAGAAGCAGAAAAAACATCGCTGTCCGGCGTCGGTGCGCAGTATGATTCAGAAGTCGTATACCACAGCATTCAGGATGAACTAGTACAGCAAGGCGTTATTTATACGGATTTTGATACGGCATTGAAAAAATATGAAGATATTGTAAAAGCCCATTTTATGAAATTGGTACCGCCGACGGATCATAAATTTGCAGCTCTCCATGGTGCAGTTTGGTCCGGTGGTTCGTATGTCTATGTACCGGCTGGTGTCGACGTATCCATTCCGTTGCAAAGTTATTTCCGCCTCAATGCACCGGGCGCAGGCCAATTTGAACACACCATGATTATTGTAGAAAAAGGGGCTAAAGTACATTTCATTGAAGGATGTTCGGCTCCAAAATACAATGTAGCTAATTTGCATGCTGGCTGTGTTGAATTGTTTATTGGCGATGATGCAACCCTAACGTATTCAACCATTGAAAACTGGTCCAAGAACATGTACAACTTGAATACGAAACGGGCGATTGTCGGCAAGAACGGTACAATTAACTGGGTAACCGGTTCCTTCGGTTCCCATACATCTTGCTTGTATCCAATGAGTATTCTTCAAGGAGAAGGAGCACAT
>CALBLM010000088.1 GCA_937895695.1 uncultured Megasphaera sp. | reverse complement strand
TTTCGCATAAGGCAATTCAAAGCCATTGCGAATTTCTCCATCGGTAATATATACGCCGTTGGCTTGCAGCGGTATGCTGTCATCATATATTGCAACATCCTGACCTTGTTGTTTCAGCCAAGATGTCAAGGTTGCTGTTCGTTCTTTGTTGCCTAAGACAAATAGAATGGCAGTATCATTTTGCTGCCAATGCGTTAATTCATCAGCCAACAAATTAAATTGCTTCTGAAAACTGGCCATCATTTTTGCAGCAAAGCTGACTGACGAATCTATCATCATATCCGGTACGGATTGGGCCAGTAAGGACAACACAATTTGTGTATTGCCTCGCTGCTGGCTGACTGCCTTTTTCCAAGGACACACAAGTCCTTTATACTCATCGGACTCTTTCAATAATTTTTTTAAATTTTCACGCACGCGATTGGGTTCATCCCAAATAAGTACGCCGTCGCCAATATAATCTAACAGCGTACAAGACGCTTCTTCGGGCTGACATTCCAGCGAAATCGGCAAGATACGAACATCTTGCGTCGTGTCCTTTGATTTTTGATTGGTAACATCGAAAAAGCGGATACTTTCTATTTCATCACCAAAAAATTCCAGCCGCAACGGATCGGGATAATTGACAGCATATAGGTCAATTATATCGCCGCGCACCGAAAAATGGCCCCGTCGTTCGACTAAATCAACCCGTTCATAGCCGCTGTCCACAATATGCTGCAACAATTGCTCGCGATCATATTCGGTCGCAACGGCAATATCGATGACAGCATCATCAATGCGTTGTGGTGCTAAGATATACTGCAGTGCTTCTTCCGGCGTAGCTAAGACAATACCGGCTTGTCCGGAACGGAGATATCCAAGCACTTCCATCTGCCGTGCCGAACGGTCCATACTTTTCGCCGTTGTCGTAAATACGGCTTTATCCACAAAGGGGAAATCCAATACACGTACATTGGGGACCATAAACTGCAAGTCAGACATCCAGTCGGCTACATTTTCTTTAGAAGGAACAATAACAATAGCTTGTTTTTGAGTTTCACACCATGCTTTTCCAACCAAGAGACTCTTTACAGAACCACCTAAGCCATAAATACTATGACATCCAGGCTGTTCAAATTGCTGTACTGCATTCTTGATGTTTTCATCGTGATTGACCCATTGAAATAATTGATTCATGTGACTCTAAACCTCATAGAAAATGGGGCTTTAGTTTCCTAAAGCCCTATCGTTATTATTTTCATACATATGTCGTATTATATCATATTTTAGCCGAAAAGCACAGAAAGACTGGATATCCTTTTAGGAACGCGGATACGTTAGATGCAGCAAACGAACACGCTTCAACTTTTCTTTAGCTAATGCCAGGGATACATTATCTCGAATTTCCGGCAGCAACCGATACAAGTTTCTTCCCGGACAATCGGTGCTGTTTACATCACGATGGCCTACAATAGTCATCCTATCCGGTTGAATGTGATAGGTTTGGCACAAAAAGACTAATAGCGTTTCTAACGAGTTTATCTGTTGTTTCGTTGGAATTTCTTTTTCAAAATTCCCCGTTACATTAATGCCGACAGTGTGATAATTCTGCCCTTCTGCATGGGCACCGACCGTTGCCAGCGGTCGTCCTCGTTCAATCGTGCCATCTTTGCGAATGACGTAATGATAGCCGATACCGGCCCAGCCATTGGCCAAATGTGCTTTGTGAATGGCTGCTGCTGATGTATCTCCATCGGGAATTCCGACATGATGAATGACGATCATATCCGTTTTCGGTCGTACTAATAAGGTTTCATGAAATGTAAAATTCGTTTCTACAACAGGAAACGGTTCCTTCGGTGCAGCATCTTTAGCAGGATCGTAATCACGCAGCGATGTTTCTTTCGATGCCGTCGTACTAGGCTGCTTCGATACATTCGTATGGATTTCTTGTTTTGCCTGCATCGTCTTCGCCGCAGCGGATACTGTCGTCGTTCCCCCATGGGCAGCAAAGACAGGTATCGACATACATGCACATACACACGATACCATACAAATCGTACGAACAAAATTC
>CALBLM010000087.1 GCA_937895695.1 uncultured Megasphaera sp. | reverse complement strand
AGTCGCTCTTGTTGATAGCATGGAGCCAGGCATAGCCCAGTTTTGCCGACCATTTATCATTAAACCGCTGCTGTACTTCGGCTTCAAAGCCCGTAATTTCCGCTTTGCCAATGTTTTTAAAGCTGTAAATTCTATCCGCGTTTAGCACATAACTAGAACCTAATTGATTAAAGTCAATGAGCTGTCCCATAAAATATTGTGTCATATAGTCATGGATGACATTATGGAAGACCGAAGCTTTGGCATAGGTTTTCTTGCTTTCCCCTTCGAGAGAAATATCGAAATTGACCGATTTTTCCGGTTTTAAATTGGGGTTGCCAATCCAGTACCAGCCATAACGGCTGCCGCCGGAAGAACCGTACATTTCCCAGTTGTAATAGAGTTCGCCCATGCCCGGTTCGGCATAGCCTGTGCCAGCATTGATTTTCAAGCGACGGTGGGCATTGCCGTTGAGGTTGTGCGTCATCCCCAAATTGGCAGTCGCGTGGGTACCAAACAAATCACTATGGTCTAGGCGAAGAACCGGCGTAATGATGGTGTCATCGTTGACCTGCCATGTATCTTGAATGAAGGCATGGCGACGTTGAATACGTGCTTCACCACCAGCTACCTGATTGTTCCGCGCATCAAAATCTTCTCCATAATATTTTCCGTTATATTTGATATTATTGTCCTGCCCATATGCACCTGTCGCAGTTTTGGCGGTAATGCCGTAATATCCCAAGATTGGCAGAGCTTTATACACATAGGGAACCTTTTCCCCATTTGCTAGATAGTCTTTGTTTTGCTCTTTTAGAATTTCATTAAATTGCTCAAATCGCTTCCGTAATGCGACATCTCCTTTCCAGTTGATTCCCATTCCAGTTAAATCCATACCAATAGCACCTGTCCCCATAGAAGAAATATAACCTGCTATTGGTTTTATAAGTGCTGCATCTTCCTGTGTAAAAACAGGAGCTGCACCGCCATAATATTCTGTTGCTTTATCCCAAATCAAGCCTTTATCTGTTTGTTTAAAAAGATAATTATGGACATTGGAATCCGGTTCTGAAGACCCATTGGGAAGCCATAAGGATTTGTCATAATCCCACGGATTAATCCCTTTTACCCAAGTCTTGGGCGCATTGCGTAAACGCGTGCCGTCAGCCCGTTCATCTGTATAGCCGATGCCGTAGGTCAAGAGATGTTTGTCATTGACCTGCGTATTCATGGTCGCATTGACATCCAACTGTTTATGCTCCAGCCAATCCAACGCCGCCAACGTATTTTTACCGCTGTACTGATCGTGTCCTGCGCCGTAATATGTCGTCAGGGTCGTATCATTTTCCTTCATTTTGCCGTAATTGACATCTAATTTCCAATCATGTTTGTTGTTTTTACCAGTATACGACAAGGCATAGGTATCACGCTCGACATTCCGCTTGAAAATCTGCATCGGTTCAAATAATGCATCCAATCCCTGTCCGGCTGATTTATTGCGGCGTTCCATGTCTTCTCGTTCACTCATAAAACGGAAGGTAATCTTATTATTTTTGTTGAATTCTACTTCACCTGTCGCACCGATATTTTTAATATCTCCATAATAGCGCAGGGAAGGTTTGAAATCTTCAAAGTACCAGGTAGCTCCCTTTTTATATGCCCGCTCATTCGAATATACCGGCATGATTTCCCGTTTACTGCCAAAGATGCTGAATTTGGCGTTGCCTACTTTGCCCGTATCGGCACGCATGTAGAAGTTCGTCGGCCACGTGTTTTTGTTTTCATCCGTGCCTTCGTGGTCATGATAGCGGGCTTCGGCGTTGAGCTGGAACGTCGGGTGGTCGGACGGAGCCTTGGTAATAATGTTGATGACGCCGCCGATAGCATCGGGACCGTATTTGGCTGTTGCCGCGCCGCGGATGATTTCGATGCGTTCGATATTTTCCGCGCCGATTCGCATGGCTTCATCACTGCCGCCCATGTATTTCGATTCACTGCCCATGACCGGCTGGCCGTCAATAAGCATCAGCGTATGGCGCGGGTCTGCACCGCGGATCGCCACGCCGACGCGCCCCATGGCATCGACAGTTCTCGTGACGCCTGTTTCACTAAAGATAACATCTTCCAAGGACTTGGCTTGTTTCTTTTCGATGTCTTCTTTTGTAATAATCGTCGTGCTTTGGCTTTCATACTTCGCTTCTTCCTTTGCTCTGTCCGCTTCAACGTTGACATCTCTCGTCGTAATCGCCGTATCGGCATCTGCCGCAAATACCGGCATAGCAAGCCACGTCATGACCGCGCAGGCCAGCATAGCATACGTACGTTTGTTGTGCATGGGTCATCTCCCTTTCTGTATTCCCGACTGTCTCATACAGGATGCGATATATGCGTATCTTCTCTCAATCGGTAATGCATTAAATAATTATTGTTATCATTTGCAAAAATCACGTACTTAAGATACCACACTATAGGATATATGTAAAGCCCATAGAATACAGTAAAATAGCCCATTTAGACACAAAAACAGCCCATTCCGGCATTTAATTATCATTATTTTTTGTCCATTATATCCGAACTCGTTTTAATTAGACATTCTCATTTTCATTTAAAATAATTGGTACTGAAAAATTTTTGAAAGTTTTTTTATTTTTTTCTAGTAAACATGTCATATATATGCTATTCGCTTTTTTCTGTGCGACCAGCATGCAGGGAAAAATCCCTCTCCCCTTCGTATATTCATTCTTTGTTGTACTGCCGAACAGGCAAAGAAGTGTCTCTGTACACTCTATACTTTTTTGTGTGCGGACAAAAAGAAAACTCTGCCGTCCCGTTACGGGAATGACTGGTTGTGCGGCTAAGCCGCACAATGAGAACGAATGGCATAGCGTTCTCAAAGGAATGGGAGTTTCGGGCATCCACCTTTTTCTTCGTCTATTCTTTTTCGGCGACTCGAAAAAAAATGGACATAAGAGTGTAGGGAATCGTCCCTGTATGCTAGTCACACAGAAAGAAAAGTATACAACATCATACAAAAAGTTAAAAGAATACATGCCTGCATGCTAACAAAAAAAGAGTGCCGAGAACTTCTCTGCACTCTTTCTATATAAACTTTTATAATTTGCTTTTATTTAAGTGACGGATGAACGACACCGGAGCGAACATCTACGCCCATCGCTTGTTCCAGTTGGGCAATGCCGACATTATAATTGTATAACGCTTCGATATGGTTATTCTTCGTCGTATTCAGTTTGTACTGAGCATCCAGTACATCTGTATTGGTACCGACGCCAGCCTGATAACGGACGCGGGCAATTTTAAAGCTTTCTTCAGCCTGGTCAACAGCAGCTCTCGTTGCTTCGACAGATTGAGCAGCTGCCTGAATGTTTAAGTAAGCCTGTTTGACTTCCAGCTGTACAGCTTCTCGTGTTTTTTGTTCCGTTTCACGGGCTTTCAATAATGCCTGTTTTGCCTGGGCAACTTTGGCATTGGTTGCACCGCCGTCAAAGAACTTGAAGGTAACACCGCCGGCTACATTCCAGCCATTGTTCGTGCTCGTACCGGGGAAAGAAGAATCAGACCAATTCTGACCGGCACTAACCGATACCGTCGGTTTATTACCGGCATTATCAATGGTAATTTGTTCTTCCGCCTGTTGTACACTCAAGGCTGCCTGCAATACTTCTGGACGATATTTCATAGCATAGTCCAAGGCTTCTTGCAGGGAAATATTGTATTGGTCAAAAGGCAAATTATGATCGGCCAACACGAGCTTGGTCTGCAGCGGTAATCCCAAAATATTGTTCAAGTTGGCTTCAGCATTGGCAACATCATTGCCGGCAGCTACGGCATTAGATTTGGCATTGGCTAAATCGACACCAGAAGTCAGCACATCAATTTTAGCGACTGTACCGACATTATACTGCGCCGACGCATTATCCAAATGAGTCTGGTAATTGGTAACAGCCTCATTGGCAACGTCCCGTTTTTGTTCTTTCATCAGCAAATCGAAATAGCCTTCAACAGCTGCTAATTTCGTGGCTTGTTCGGTCCGAAGCACTTCTTCTTGAGCTGATGTTTTTCCTAGTTTGGCTGATGCAATGGCACCTTCTACTTTACCACCCGTATAAATTGGCAAATTAACGCTCAAGCCGTTGCCAAAACTATTGTGGTCTCCGCCCATCGTCGTCTTGCTAGCATGCTTGGCATCAAAGGAATAGCTTACACTCGGCATTTTACCGGCTTTAGCTTCATTAATGGCGTATTCTGCGCTCTTCAAATCATAACCAGCCATTTTGATATCACGGTTGTAATCCAACGCCATCTGTACGGTTTTGGGTAGCGTCAAATCGACGGGCTGATTGGGCGATACACGGCCAACAGTAATAACCGGATCGACTTCATTGATCTTAGCCCGCTGGGCTGCTGCTTTTTCTGCACGCTGTGCCGTCGTTTGAGCAATCTGCTGTGCCAATTCTTCACGCAGTTCCGGCGAAATATCGACGGGACGCACGCTTTGTGATGTCGCAGGTTTTACAGTGGTTTGTTTTTCTGTTTTTTCTTTCTTAACTTTTTTTGCTTTTTTCGGAGCCGCAGCTGCCTGGGCTTCTACACTTGCCAAATCTACAGGAACGACTGTATCGGCTGCCGATACGGCGGCTGTTCCTAATGTCGAAACCATCATGGCGATGAGTATGTTTCTGTACAACTTCTTGTTCATCTTGGGTACCCCCATTATTAGTCTATTCTATCTTCTTGCTCTTTGTATATCAAAATACATAGTTAATACCATAATAATTACCGCCATCCCCTCGGCTGAACGGATGAGTAAACTGCCCGAATAGATATACATCAGGCATAATACGGTATTGCGTTTTTATGCGATACCGCCAATCATTGGGGTTATACCCTTCTAAACTAAGGCGAAAAGGCCCGTCACGAAAGAAATCCATGCCGACGCCTAAATCACCATGAATCAGTCCTGCTCTATAGTCAAATAACGAACCGCGGCGGCCATACTGTACATTCAGTTCCGTACCGTTTCCAATATTTTCTGCACCTACTTGGGCAAAACTATTGTCACGGTACACCCTAAAATTTACGTGGGCACCTGTTTCCCCTTTGGTTTGGTTATATAGCAAACCGCCTTCACCGCTTGTTTGGATATTACTACCGCCGTTTAGGATTTTATTGACTTTCGTCGTAATCGCCGCCGTATTATGCAGTGTTTGCTGAATATCGGCTTTACTTTGCGGATCTGTTGCCATATCTTCCATCGAATGGGCAACGCGGTCAAATCGGTCTGTAATCTGTTTCATATTCGCTGCCATTTGGCGTACATTTTCCGAAGTGCTGCCGTCCCCGTCAATGCGCTGCATGGATTCATTCATTTGGGATGTAATGGCAGCCATATTCGCCGTCATTTGCTGAATGTTGCCGGCGTTGGCATCCATCATGCCGCTGGCTTTGCCCGTAATGGCTTCCATATTCTGTACAGTACCGCGCATAGCCTGCTGCGTCTTGGCATCGCCAATGACTGTATTGATATTTTTCACCATATCATTTGCCCCATGAATCAGCGTATTGGCATTGTCCATCACATCGTCCATGGTCTGACCTGTACTACCGGTAAGGGAATCGCCGTCTGCCAATAAATTGGCTTTATCGTTTCCCGGCGTAATAGCGACTATTTTTTCGCCGAGCAGCCCGTCTGTCGTAATAGATACTTTAGAGTCCCGCGGTATTTCAACACCCTTATCCAACCGCATCAGTACATCTACGCCATCACGTGACGGCGTCACTTTTTCTACCTTGCCCACCGTAACGCCTACATAACGCACGGAATTTCCTTTTTGCAGTCCATTGGCATCTTTAAATGCCGTATGCACTTGAAACCCAGGTTTACCAAAAATCTCGACATGGGCCAAACTAAGAACAACGCCTGTAAAAAGAAGGACAGCCAGCAAGGTAACAAATCCTACTTTGGCTTCGGTACTCCATTTCATATTGCTGTCTCCTTTTCGTTAGGTAATTCGCCGCCGTGGATAAACTGCTGTATATCCCGGTCCTGCGTATGTTTAAACTTTTCTTTAGGTGCAATGAGACGAAAGCGGCCATCTTGCAAAAAAGCCAACCTGTCGGCTACGGAAAAGGCCGACGTCATATCATGCGTTACCAATACGGACGTTGCCTTGAGATGATGTTGCATACTGACGATCAAATGATTAATATCCCGACATCGCAGGGGATCTAAACCGGCTGTCGGTTCGTCATATAAAATCACTTTGGGATCGAGTGCAATGGCTCTTGCCAAACTGACTCGTTTTTTCATGCCACCCGATAAGTCATTAGGCATCATAGTTTCAATACCGTCTAAGCCCACTAAATGAAGTTTTTCCTTGACGATGGCTTGAATTTCTTCTTCCGAAGCATTCGTACGTTGTCGCGGACCAAATGCAACATTTTCACCAACTGTCATAGAATCAAACAAGGCGGAGTATTGAAATACCATGCCCATCTGCCGTCTGACTTCATCCATTTCTTCTTCGCTGTATGCTGTAATATCTTGTCCATGAATCCATATACTGCCGCTTGTCGGCTTCTGCAAACCTATGATTAGCCGCAGTATCGTGCTTTTTCCGGAACCACTGGCTCCCAGTATCGCTAATGTCTCGCCATCATATATGTCTAAATGAATATGATCAAGCACCACACGTTTTCCATACGCGACAGTTACATCACGAAGCTGAATCATAGGCTCTCCTAGTATAAAAGAATCGATAATACATAATTACAGATAAAAATAAAAATAATCGACGTAACAACAGACCGAGTCGTCGCCTGTCCTACACCTTCGGCACCGCTTTTGGCATGCATGCCTTCATAACAAGCAATTAAAGCAATAATGCCGCCAAAAAACATGGCCTTAATTAAGCCGTAAACGACATCGCTGATTGCCGTAAACAGTTCAATCGAGTTGATATACGAAAAATGTGTCAGCCCGGCACCAAACACAGCGACGGCATAGCCGCCGGCTGTCCCAATTAAGTAGCCATAGAACGCCAACACCGGCACCATAATCACGCAGGCTGCAAAGCGGGGCACCACCAAATAGGCTACCGGATTGACTGCCATACAGCGCAAGGCATCAATCTGTTCCGTTACTTTCATCGTCCCCAATTCGGCCGTCATGGCCGCACCAACTCGTCCGGCTACGACAACACCTGTCAAAATAGGCCCTAATTCTCGCCCCATGGCGATAGACATAATACCGCCTAAGGTAGATTGAGCACCATAGCGAAGCAGAATATCCACAATTTGCAAGGTCATAACCATGCCGGCAAACAGTAAGGTCAGACTTACAATGGGCAGAGAATTGACGCCTAAATGAGCCATTTGCGCAATCGTCAATCGACGCTGAATGTTGGGAAGCTGTCGTAGTGTCTGCATGAATAAAATGGAAAGAACGCCTATTTCTTCAAATATATGAAGGGTAAAAGAGCCTATTTTTTCCAATACATGCTGCACAGACACCAACTCCTCCCGTTCTTCATGGTACCATCTATTTTACTATACCATACTCTATGAGAAAGTAAAATAAAGGCCTGTAATTGTTAAAAAACTGTAAGAAAACTTAAATTCCATTTTGAGTTTTCTACAAATAAGATAATAGCATTTTATCATCAAAATGGCAAGAAAAAATCCTGTTTCCCTTCCGATTTTCTCGGAGCATTCCCGTCTTATATGAGGACACCTATACGGGTGTGATATAATAATGTATATATGATTATATATATATCAACAGTCATAAAATCATACAGGAGGGATACCCATGAATGAAACAATCCAAACCTTAATCAATCGTCGCAGTATTCGCAGTTATACAAGTCAACAAATTTCCGAAGAAGACTTACAACTGATTCTAAAAGCCGGTGAATATGCCGCCAGCGGTATGGGACTCCAGCCGGTTACGATGGTTGTCGTCCAAGATAAGGACACCATTGCCAAGCTCACGGCTATGAATGCCGCTATTATGGGAACAGACCAGGATCCTATGTATGGCGCGCCTACAATTATTGTCGTATTGGCCGATCCCGAAAAATCAGTCAATGCGTGGTCCGACGGCTGCTTGGTGATGGGAAATTTAATGAATGCTGCCGCTTCGTTAGGCCTTGGTTCTTGCTGGATTAATCGTGCAAAAGAAGAATTTGAATCGCCTGAAGGTAAAGCCTTGCTGAAAGAATGGGGTCTGCCCCAGCACCTCGTCGGCGTAGGACATTGCATCGTTGGCTACGCAGCGCAGCCAGCTAAACCGGCTAAGCCCCGCAAAGCTGATTTTGTTAAATACGTTCGCTAATAAATTTCTTTATATCTAATATACCAAAAACTGCCGCATACTGTAACAGCATGCGACAGTTTTTTTATGGATTAGTAACAGCTACCATATGGCATGTATACCAATTACATGATATCGTATATATCCCGTGCCAAATAGGACAAATCAGAAATCGTCTGGGCTTCATCGCGAATACCATCTGCCATCAAACAGCAAACATAGGGAGCCTTGTCCTTCCAAACAATCCCACAATCATGATATATCCCATCGAGTTCACCTGTTTTATGATCGACGCGAACAGGATTTGGAATCTGTGCCGGCAGAATACAATTATCTTCTTGACGCGAAAGAATTTGCAGCATCGCCTCATCCACTGCATTCCCCAAACAATTTCTCTGGGCAAGCTGCCACAACACATGCCCCATATCGCTGGCTGTCGTTTTATTTTCTCGTCCTGCTTTAGCCGCTGCAAAATCCATCATCTTTCGCTGCAAAACGGTATTCGTCATGCCTTGACGAGCGATTTCTTCATTAATGGCGTCCATGCCCAGCAAGTCAATAAGCATATTGGTACATGTATTATCGCTTTCTACAATCATGTGCTGCACTAACTCACAAATCGTAACCGGCGTGCCTTCCGGCTTTTCTCCAAAAGAGCCGCCATCGACGGGATGCTGTAAGGGTAGCACCATTTCAAAGGAAATACAACCTTTTTCAGCTTGCCGAAAAGCCTGGATCATAATCGGTATCTTAATTAAACTGGCTGACGGCATACAACGGTCATTGTCAACAAATGCGGTTTGAGAAGCCAAGGGTTGACACCATACAGAAAGCTGTATCGGTTGCTGTAATCGTTTTTCTTTTTTTTGCTGCAGCCATGTCGTAGTGATTTGCATTCCATCCATCCTTTCTTTACACATGGTGTGTCATATGGCGTTTTTTTTGACATTCCGGACAGTAGCCATACAATTCCAACTGATGTCCTACAACTTCAAACTGCGTTTTTTGGGCTACATCCTGCTCAAATGTCGTCAGCGGACAATGGGGCAGTTCCACAATTTTATGAC
>CALBLM010000086.1 GCA_937895695.1 uncultured Megasphaera sp. | reverse complement strand
ACTGCACACATGGATGTGCCAAGATGCCGCATTGTCTGGCGGCGTCATTACGGCAGTATATTATTGCCCGTATTTAGACGGAGCTCCAGTCAAAGCATATGACAAAAAAAGCAATTGGCGCAAGCCTGCACCCGGTATGGTACTGCAGGCTATGAACGACTATGATATTGATGCATCACAGTCGTTCATGATTGGAGATATGCCCCGTGATGTCGAATGCGGTGAACGTGCCGGCATACAAGGATATCTCTTTCAAGGTGGTCGCTTAGATGTATTTATTCGGCATATTATAGAAGAAAGGAAGACGTCGTGAAAGAGTATCAAAACATACTAATCATCAAGATGAGCTCTCTTGGTGATGTACTTCATGCTCTGCCGACATTATACGCGCTGCGGGAAAATTGTCCCAAAGCGCGTATTGTTTGGGCTGTACATGAAAATTTTTCTGCTGTGCTGCCAGGAAAACCGTATATTGATGATATTGTATATATTGATAAAAAAAGGCTCAAATCATTGTTATACTGGCGAGAACTCCGTCATACGTTGCATGCGTATCATTTTGACGTGTCTTTTGACTTACAGGGATTAGCTAAAAGTGCTATTGTTGCCTGGAATAGCGGTGCCGAGGAAAAATATGGCTATTGGGAAATGAGAGAAGGCAGCTTTTTGGTTAGCAAGGGATTGAAGGGAAGTCACCAGTATGACCATGTTATTGAACGGTATTTAGATACGGTTCGCGTTTTGGGTGGCAAGGTAGACGCTATTGAATTTCCGTTGCCGAATATTTCGGCGGTGCAGTCTGTAATGAAACAGCGTTTATATGCTGATGGAATGAAAGGCGACTATATTGCCATTGTACCGGGAGCGCGTTGGACGGTAAAGGAATGGCCGTTGGCGTATTGGCAGGAGTTTATTCATCGCATAACGGATACAGGTATGAATGTAGTGTTGTTGGGAAGCAAGGATGATACGGAAAAAGGACGGGAGATTATAGAGCATATATCATCTTCTCGTGTGTTTGATTATACAGGTAAAACAAATCTAAAAGAGTTGATGGCAGCCATTGCGAATGCTCGGCTATATATCAGTGCCGATACGGGGCCTTTGCATATTGCCAATGCGTTAAAAAAAGAATTAATTGCCTTATTTGGGCCGACATGCCCCGATAGAACGGGCCCGTATGGTGGTGCAGATAGCTCCTATATTCACATGCTTATTTCACCAACATCCAAGGCAACGCCGACACAGCCCCTAGTCAATGATCCTCAGTGCATGGCGCAAATTACAGTAGATATGCTTTGGGATGTATATACAACTGTATGTAAGAAGGTGAAGAGAGATGATTAATTTACGACAAAAAAAAATTATAGTGACATTTCTTATGCATCTAGGTGATTTAGTATTAATTACGCCTTTTTTGCAAGTGTTGCGACGTCATGCCCAGGGTTCGAAGATTACATTAGTTGTTGATGAAAAAGTAGCAGATGTTGTTCGATATAATCCCAATATTGATCGTCTTGTAACAGTAGACAAGAAAGGCAAAGATAATTCTATCGGTGCATTATGGCATATTGGCAGAGAATTACACAAAAATCATTATGATGTATTAATTAATCTTCATCCTAATGAACGCACTTCTTTTTTAGCAACAGTTATTCATGCCAAAGAATTTATGGGAATGAGTCATTTTTTGTTTCGTCCATTTATGGACCGATATACGCGACTTGACCGACTTCACTTACATGCTGCGGATATGTATATTAACGTATTGGAACAACTAGGTATTGACGACCATCGCAGTGAAGGATTACAGTTGTTTACTTGTCCTGCATGGGACGAAAAGGCACGTGCATTTTATGAAGAAGCAGGAGTAAGACCGCAAGATAAAGTTATTGGTTTTAATATAGGGAGCGCTGTGCCTCAAAAAAGATGGCCCCCAAAACGCTTTGCTGCTGTTGCAGATTATTTTGCTGAAAAAGGCTGTCGTTGTGTATTTTTTGGTGGGTCTATGGACTTAGATATGGTAAATGAAGCGGTTTCATTTATGAAGCAAAAGCCACTGATTGGGACAGGTAATTTTTCTATTGGTGAATTAGCTGCAGCGATTCGGCGATGTGCACTTTTCATTACGAATGATAGTGGTCCTATGCATATAGCTGTTAGTCAACATGTACCGCTTGTCGCTTTATATGGCCCTAGTAATCCTAAGTTTTATGGCCCCTATACGAATAAAGCTATTGTACTGGAATCGACAAATCACTATGAAATTGGTAAAAGCATGAAGCAGATTATTAAGGAAGGCCATTATAAAGGCATTTCTGTCATTCCAATGAAACAGGTAATTGAAGCAGGAGAAGAATTACTGGCAGCGTATGCTGATTAGTTCAAAGTTCATTTTTTGAAAGATATATGATATAATACATAACATATATCTTTGTGTGCATGATGGAGGTGTCCTCTATGAAAAAAGTAGTATTAGCTAGCGTATTGGCAGCATTAGTTTCTGTGAGTGCTGTTTCTTTAGCAGCTCCGTTGAAAAATCCGCAACAGGGTGATTTAAAAGCGAATGTAAATTATGGCTTTTCACAAAAAGAAGGAAGTCGTGATGCATCCAGCCGTTTTACTGGCGGAGATGTTACGTATTCATTGACGGATAAATGGGATGTTCAATATGTTAATAATAAAACGAAAAGTGACATTGCAAAAGTCAATGAACATTACGTATTAGGAAATTATCGCTTTACCCCATATCTTTCTGCCTATGGCGGTGGTTCCTATGTCAAAACAGAAACGTATAATAACAAGAAAAGTTACGGCTATCAAGTAGGTCTCAAAGGTCAATTACCGCTTACGGACAGACTGCAGGGATTTGCATCTGTTGGTGTTGGCGATGATATTAATACCTATGAAATCGGCGTAGGATATGACATTACCAGCGACTGGGATGCGCATATTAAATATCGTGATAGCAAAGTTGATGTTGATAACTATGATGACAATGTCAAAGGCTGGCAAGTAGGCATGGGATATAAATTTTAATTTTTAGATATATTCACAGCTAGTTGACAGCAGCCAGTAGCATTTCGTATAATGAACAAGGTATGTGCTGTGGTTGTAAGTCGATGCCAGGCGCAGGCTAAGCGATCCACGTAAGGAGCCCAAAGCGGCTCTGATCATAGTGCGCCCTAGAAGTAAGACCTGCCGTAAACAGCGAGAGGGCTAGTAGTGGGGGATGCGGTCCATCTATGAGCGAACGTCCCAGCAGGCGAGTGTGGGGGTAAAAACCAGGTCAGGCATATCAAAAAGGATTGTCGTAGTGATACGGCAGTCCTTTTTTGGTAGGCAGTGCGTTATTTTATTTGACGTTTTTAAAACGATATAGTAAAATAAAAAAGTATTTATATTCAAAAGCTTAGGAAAGTGGGTATTACCGATGAATGTGGATGTACAGTCTGTAGATAGAGAATTACAGAAAAATCCATTTGATAGTTTTATGGATTTTCATGTACGCAAAGCTGATGATGAAAGTACAATCCTTGTTTTTGAAAATAAGGGAACGTCATGGGATAATCCAAACGGTACGATGTATGGCGGTGTGTTGTATTCTATGTCTGATTCTGCAATGGAAGCGGCATGCGCGGTTTGTGGAAAAGCCGTATTAACATTGGATTTATCTATGAATTTTCTTCGTCCGGCTTTTTCGAATACGACGATCCGGGCTGAAGCAAAAGTTATTCATAATGGACATACTACGATGGTAGCCTTATGCGATTTTTATGATAATAAGGATCGATATTTGGCACATGGGAAGGGGACTTTTTTTGTAACCGGGTCATATCATATCCGGGAAGAAGGGAGCCTGACATCTCATGAATGAAATGATGAAACAACGACTTCTACACATTCAGCAGGGG
>CALBLM010000085.1 GCA_937895695.1 uncultured Megasphaera sp. | reverse complement strand
ATTACTTAAAAGAAGGCGGCAATAAAGACCTAAAACTGGCTGGCGATTCCCAACTTGCTCCCGATGGATTGGCTATGGCTATCAGCAAAGACAAGCCAGAACGGTTGGAAAAAGTAAACAAGGCTATCAAAGAATTGAAAGAAGACGGCACCTATGCTAAATTGTATCAAAAATGGTTTGGCGTAGAACCCCCAGCAGATAACTAATGTATTCTACTTATATTTTTGATTTCGATTATACACTGGCTAATTCCGAACAAGGTATTGTCATGTGTTTTGAAATGCTTTTTGCAGACGAAGGATATGGACCGTTTCCCCGCCAAACGATTTGCCAAACGATTGGTATGACCATGTATGATGCTATGGCTCAATTGACCGGAGAAACAAATCCCGATCGTATCCATGAATTAATTCACTTATACAAAGTGCGGTACTCTGATAAATATATGGTAGCCAATACCCACTTGTATCCGCAGACACGACCAATGTTGCTCCGTCTCAAAGCAAAAGGTGCTCGAATTTGTATCGTATCTACCAAAACGCGTTCCCGCATTCAACAAACGATTGATAAAGAACGGTTAGAATCGCTCATTGATTGTGTCATCGGCATTGAAGATGTATGTGAAGCTAAGCCATCTCCCTTAGGAATCCAAACCATTCAATCGCGTTTCCAGATTCCTGCCGAAAAAATCATCTATATTGGAGATAGTCTTATTGATGCGCAAACTGCTGCCAATGCCCATGTTGATTTTGCCGCCGTAACGACCGGTACTACTTCAGTCGCAGCCTTCGCCCCTTGGCCGCACGTTCAAATTATGCATGATTTAAGCGAATTACGTTAAACACTGAATGAAAGAAGGATTTTTATGAACAAAAAATATATTTCCCTAATGGCCGCTTCTATGGCTGCACTAACACTTCTCGCCGGATGTGGTAATTCAGCTACTACAAAAGAATCCGACAGTAAAGAACAAAAAACATTGATCGTCGGAACAGAACCAACTTTTCCGCCCTTTGAATTTACAGAAAATGATAAAGATGTTGGATTTGATATTGATTTAGCACAAGCGGTTTGCGATAAACTGGGTTATAAAATGGAAATTAAAAACCTAGGATTCGACGCATTAATTCCGGCATTAAAGAGTGGGCAAATTGACCTAATTGCAGCTGGCATGGACAGTACACCGGAACGAAAAAAACAAGTTAATTTTACTGACGTATATTTTAAAAGCGGATACACTATTGTCGTAAAAAAAGATAACACAGATATTACTGGCTATGATAATATTGCCGGTAAAACCGTCGGTGCACAGGTAGGTTCAAAAGCCGCTGATTATGCTCGTGAACACGGTGCCAATGTCAAAGAATTTGATACCAACAGCCAAGGGTGGTTGGAATTAGAAGCTGGCACGTGCGACGCCGTTTCTATCGACACAGCCGTTGCCATGTATTACTTAAAACAAGGCGGCGATGCCAAACTCAAACTCGTTGGCGATCCCATTACGTCCCGCGGCGTAGCCATGGCTACTAGCAAAGACAAACCGGAACTGCGCGACAAAATAAATAACGCCTTAAAAGAATTAAAAGCAGACGGGACATATGCTAAGCTATATAAAAAATGGTTTGGCGTAGAACCAAAAAACTTAGATTAATAATTGTATTTCTTCATATAAAAAGCACTTGCCTATATGCGGGCAAGTGCTTTTTATATATCTCATATTTAATTTCCATATATGGTCGGCGTATATACTCGTCTTTCACTCTTTTTCTTTGCCGATTCCTTTTGTTTCTTCTTCTCTTTTTTATTATCTTTTGTATCTGTTGGCGGTGCGCTTACTGTTTGGGATGAAGTTTGCATGTTCGAAGAATCTGTTTCTTTTTGTGCTTCTTGGGCTTTAGCAGCTAATTCTGCTTCTTTCCGTATTTTTTCTTGCAATGCACGCTGCGCATCTGCATCATCAGCCGCTTTTTGTAAATCCTTATCGGGCACAACAATAATACGAATTGGCAAATTAGCTGCTCCCGGTGGCATCATGTGCATAATAACATCCGTGCCGGCCGGTACGGAATCCAAATACTGCATTTGATAGGGATCATCTTTTCCCATGCTAAGACGATCGGATGGCAATTCAACAATTTTCTTTACTTCTTTTTGTTCTGCATCCATATACATCAATTCAATAACGCCGGCATATTCGCCACCCATAGGATTAAAATACAAATGGAAATTTCCTTCACCCTTGGTACGCAGTCGTATCGTATAATCTACGCCATAATTGCCAACATTTTTGGATACACGATTATCCATAGCATCCCGGCCAACAAGAAAATAATCCAGTACATCGCCGGCAATGCGAATGGAACCAATACCATCCAAGGATAAATACGGTATGAGTGTACTCATATATCGATTCATGCCCCAAAATGTACCGCGGAGTTTTACAGAATCGCTGGGTAAATAAATTTGTTTGCGCACAAATTCCAGCGGATCTTCATTAAACGGTAAAATCATTGACGATACATACATTGCCGTTGGTAGTTCCATATCTACAATTCCCGAAAATAGTTGATCTGGCAAGACCTTTACTTTATCCAACCTACTTCCTAACAGAGCATAACCATGGGCCGGTACAACAACTTTATCAAAGATATTATTGCTTTCATAATATAATCGCGATAATTCTTTTCCCACTTCATAGTATTCTGTGCTTGGTCGTGCGTATTGGCATTTTTTCACGATAACCGTTTCATCCATATCTTCCGGATTATACGCAATAACGACAATTTTTCGTGGAATATTGCTTTGATTGACATGATAAAAATACATGCGGCAATCTCCATTTACTTTATCGCCATATAAAATACCGTTTTCTGTCGGATATTCCGGGCTGTCTGAAAATAACAGCGTTCCTTTATTAATAGGTTTGGTCATGCCAATTACATTTTTATGGGCATGCACAAGATGTTCCATCGTTTCCGTATCGCTAGGATCCGGGCTGGCTGCTGCATATGCACAGACTGTTGTCATTGCCAATATATTGATGATACATTTAAAAATTCTCATTCGTTTCATTATGTTCTTTTCCCTCTATTTGCATTGCTATCATAGCAATCTTTTTAAATCGATGCGACAATCCTGATTTAGTCAATCCTGATAATGCCGCTAATTCACTCATCGGCGCCTCCGGATGATGAAGCCGCAATTCCGCCGCTTCCTGTAATTTCGTCGTCATTTGGCTGTATTTGCCAGATGCCTGTATTGCTTCAATATCTCGGCGCTGTCGAATTGCAGCATCTACCGTTTTCTGCAGATTGGCCGTTTCGCAATTGACTACACGATTCACATTATTTCGCATATCCTTGACAACGCGTACACTTTCAAAATCCAAATACGCCTGCGTTGCTCCTACATATTTCAAAAAATCGGATACCCCATTACCTTCTTTGACATATACAAGATAATCCCCCTTGCGATCAGTCATTTTTGCTGGCACATGAAAGCGTCGCATAATTTTTAATAATTTTTGAGCAAAAAACTCATTGCCCGTAAGCAATTCCAAGTGATAATCCCCTTTTGGTTGATTCACTGAACCGCCGCCCATAAACGCACCTCGCAAAAAAGCTCGCTGACAATCAGCATTTTTTAAATCAATCGAAGCAAACTCTTCAGCTCCTGGAAATAAAGACAACGTTTTTAATACATGCGAACTCGCCTCGGTCGGCGGTACGCGTAAAATATAATAATTTTTTTTACGCAGCCGTAATCCCTGCCGCACGCGTACTTCCGGACGAATGGCAAAGGACTGACGCCACATTTTTAAAGCTTTGCGCGCTACGGCATTATTGGATGTACTAAATTCAATGCCCACACAGCCTCGGGACCCTAATATTAACGAACCGCCCATGCACAACAATGCCGCT
>CALBLM010000084.1 GCA_937895695.1 uncultured Megasphaera sp. | reverse complement strand
GGATCATCACTGCTATCGATAATCGGAGCTTCTTCCATATTATTGCTAGGAATAAAATCAAGGAGCATCTTAATTTTTTGAATGCAGTCCATTTCATTTTCACAAGCAAAATGAGTTACGCCGGATACCGTGCTATGTGTTACTGCACCGCCTAATTCTTCGGCCGATACTTCTTCTGCCGTTACCGATTTGATAACGGACGGGCCCGTAATGAACATATTCGACGTATTTTTGACCATAAAAATGAAATCAGTCAATGCCGGGCTATATACGGCACCGCCGGCACAAGGCCCCATAATAACAGAAATTTGCGGAATCACACCCGATGCCGATGTATTGTTCATAAAAATACGTCCAAATCCAGATAAAGCATCGACGCCTTCCTGAATACGAGCACCACCAGAATCATTAATACCAATAATCGGAGCTCCCATTTTTAAAGCCATTTCCTGCACCTGGCAGATTTTATGGGCATGCATTTCGCCCAAAGAACCGCCTTCTACAGTGAAATCTTCAGCATATGCATATACTAAGCGTCCATGTATCGTACCATAACCGGTAACAACGCCGTCACCGGGGATTTCCTTTTCCTGCATATTAAAATTCGTACAGCGATGACGAATAAACTGGCTGATTTCCGTAAAGCTTCCTTCATCAAAAAGAGCTTTCAACCGTTCTCTTGCTGTCATCTTACCTTTTTCATGCTGTTTATCAATCCGTTTTTGACCGCCGCCCATCTCGATTTTCGCAAGTTTTTTATGGAACTGATCAATTTTTTCCTGAACTGTAGCCATATTGCACCTCCATTACTACGTGCCACATAGAATTATATTATATCATAGAAATTTGTATTTGACAGTTTTATACTTTATATATTATAGTACATTTTTTGCATAGATAAAAGACTTTTCCTTATTGCATCAGCATATGTCTTGTAAATTTTCACATTTTTATACAAACGGATAGATATACCTAAATACTTTTTCTAATCCATGTCACTATTTTAAATTTAAACTTCTTTCTTATTTTACATATATTTTTTATGAGCCTGTAGTATAATAACAATCAGAAAGGCAGGAGATGATTATGGCAACACTGTACCAATTGATAGAAAAAGCTATCGCCTTTGATCATGGCGATGCGAAACGCATTCAACATTTTCTCAAAGTCTATACGTATGCTGATTTGATCAGCCATTTAGAACATATCCCCCCTTCTACCCATACGACACTGATTACTGCCGCTGTTTTACATGACATTGGCATTCATGCCGCTGAAAAAAAATACGGAAGTACAAGCGGCATATATCAGGAACAAGAAGGGCCGGCTCCGGCACGAGATATTTTGACGTCTCTCGGCTATCCCGAAGATGTCATCGAACGCGTATGTTTTCTCATTGCCCACCATCACACATACCACGACGTCGACGGATTGGACTATCAAATTCTTTTAGAAGCTGATTTTCTTGTGAATGCCTATGAAGATCAGCTCAGCAAAGACACAATTCGTCAATTTTGTCAACGCGTATTTCGCACAGCCAGCGGCATTCAACTGCTCAAAGAAACATTTGACATATCGTATAAGGAGGTTGATTCATTATGACAGCTGTAGAACAATTTGTAGATATGGTACAGCATTCTAATAACATCGTCTTTTTTGGTGGCGCCGGTGTATCCACGGAAAGCGGCATTCCCGATTTCCGCAGTGTAGACGGCCTGTATAACCAAAAATATCAATACCCGCCGGAACACATTTTGAGCCATACCTTTTATCGAGAAAACCCGGAAGAATTTTATCGGTTTTATCGTGATAAAATGCTCTGTTTAGATGCGAAACCCAACATGGCCCACATCAAGCTGGCTGAACTGGAAAAAGCTGGAAAATTAAAAGCCATCATTACGCAAAATATTGATGGCCTGCATCAAAAAGCTGGCAGTAAAAATGTACTGGAACTGCACGGCAGCGTTCATCGAAACTTCTGCGAACATTGTCACAAATTTTTTGACGCTGAATATATTCTCCATTCTACAGGCATTCCTAAATGCGATGCCTGCGGCGGACCGATTAAACCCGACGTCGTACTATACGAAGAAGGCCTCGATAACGATGTGATTGAACAAGCTCTCTACTATATCAGCCATGCCGATATGCTAATCATCGGTGGTACGTCCTTAGTTGTCTACCCGGCAGCCGGATTGGTACGGTATTATAATGGTCACAAGCTGGTTCTGATTAATAAATCATCTACTGATATGGACAGTTCCGCCGATTTAGTAATCAAAGAACCGATTGGCAAGGTATTCAGTCATATTACGGTGTAAAAAATTTCTAAAGGAACAGCAAACTAGCTCTCAGCCATGCGTAGAAAGCTAAAAAGAGAGATGCCGCACTAAACGACATCTCTCTTTTATTTTTATTCTATCGATTGGCATATAAT
>CALBLM010000083.1 GCA_937895695.1 uncultured Megasphaera sp. | reverse complement strand
AAACTCATTCGCAGGCCAAGCCTGTAGATGTTACGATCTATAATGAAGATGCACTAGAGAATACACCGCCCGTTGGTAATGGTGAAACTTCTTCTGATGGCGGCGGTGGAGAAACGTATCATATACCGCAGAAACAGATGCCGACTATTCAAGAATCGTATACGCAGGCCGTGCAAGAAGAGCGGGAAATTAAAAAAGTCATGCAACATCAAGGTATCAGTAAGGAACAGGCGAAGAACATTGTCACTGCCAAGAAACAGCCGGCAACGACAACGTCTGCAGATGTTAAAGATGCTAATAAAGAAAACCATACAGTGTCGCAGACAGGACCACATCGCGTGGAAGGAGTTGCCAATGAAGCAGACGGTGCTGCTGAGAAGGCGGGCAATGGACGCGGTGGTTCGGGCAATGGACCGGGAAACAATCCGGACGCAGCACCGGGATTGGGGACGAGTAGTAATGGCAATGCCTATGGCGGTGATCCCCAAGGCAGTTCCCATAGTCAAGGCAAACGGCCGGCGACGAAAGCTCGCTTGATTTCGCAGCCCGATGTGAATGCCTATTATCCACAGGAGTTGAGAAAGAAAAATATTACCGGTACCGTTACGGTCCATGTCGTCATTACCTCAGATGGCGTGGTCAGCAGTGCGTCCGTAAGCGGCTCGTCCGGCTATGCTGCCATGGATGCGGCAGCGGTGCAGATTGCTTATCAGTGCCGCTATGAACCAGCGCGTAATGAACAAGGAGATGCCGTTGCGGCAGAGCGTAATTTGAGTATACCTTTTGTCTTACAATAATATACTAATATGAATGAGTTATAGGGGGAGTTTTTTTATGATACGCAATAAGACACTACTTTCATGTATCTGTCTTTCCATGGCAGGCAGTTTAGGAGTATGGGCAGCCGATGCGGCGACGTATGATACGGATACGATTGTTGTAACGGGCAAACGTTATGAGGAGCAAAAGCCACAGCCAACGGCATTGCCAGTAACGACGCAGATTCAAAAAAAGCAGTCTAATATGACTGTCGTAACGGCTGACGATATTGAAAGGAATAACTATACAACAGCCCAAGAAGCAATTCAGCATATTAATGGCGTATCTATCAATGACCAGGTGGCTGGTGGTACGGCTTCGTTTGTACGGTTAAATGGATCCGATCGCGTTTTGATTTTGGTTGATGGTCAAAGTATAGCTAACCCGCAAAGTTCAGCTTATGGACGTGGTACGACCGATCTTTCAGCTCTTCCCGATGCGTCGGCGATTGAACGAATTGAAGTCACCAAGGGCAGTGGATCTGTCAAATATAGTAGCGGTGCCGTAGGCGGCGTCATCAATATTATTACAAAGCGTAATATGGCAGATACGCATACACATACAATGGATTTTAATGTTGGCTCATGGGGAACGTATAATTACAGTTCTGTTAGTCAAGGACAAAAAGGGAAAACTAGCTGGTTTGTTGAAAAAAGTATAGGACGTCGCGGCTATTTTAAATATAATAATGGTGCTGATACGGATAAAGCTTTGTCTGATTATGATAAAAAATCCATTAATGCTCGTGTTCGCCAACAGATTAATGACAAAAGTTCTGTCGATTTGTACGTATTTCATAAGACCCTTTCCAGCAGCTATGCTAAATTTAAAGCTCCGAATACGTCTAAGACACATCAATTTGTACAGGATGGCATGAATCATGTAGATCGTTTGTATAATAATGTTGGCGTTACTTATCATTTTAATGAGGATACGGATATGCCCGGATTCTTACGATATTATAATGATTATACAACGACAGAATGGGGTGGCCGTTATTCAACACGAACTCAAGGCGTACAGTTGGAAAAAGGCTGGCATATTGGCTTGCATCGGATTACGGCCGGTACTGCATGGACAAAAGATGAAGGTACGAATGTAGGGGCCGGTTATGAAGATAAAAAACGCATTAATCAAGCTGCGTATATTGAAGATGCCATGCAGCTGGGAAAATGGACGGTTACTCCCGGTGTCCGCTATGACCATAACAGCGACTATGGAGACCATACGACACCGCGTATTGCCGTAAACTATCAAGCCAATGAAGCTTTTAACATCTATGGCAACTGGGGCCGTGTTTTCAATGCGCCTCGTTTTAATGATTTGTACTATTATAAAAAAAGTCAATCCAAGAAAAAACCGTCTATTTCTAAGGGGAATCCCGATATATTAGCTGAAACGGGATATACGCAGACCGTGGGATTTACGTATCAGGTCGATGCTAAAACGGTATTTGATGTCAGCGTATTCCGAAATGCTTTGGATAATGCCATTGTTTGGAATCGTAATATAGACAAGGGAGATTATTATGAATCAGATGTAGCCAACGTCAGCAGAGAAGAAAAACGGGGCATGGAAATTACCATGAATAAGACTATCAATGATTCGTGGGATTATTCACTGGGTTATTCATATATTCATTCTCGTGTCGATAAAGGCGACGGTAAAGGACTGGTCAAAGATACGACGTACAATTCCAATAATCGCCCCAATGGCTATCGC
>CALBLM010000082.1 GCA_937895695.1 uncultured Megasphaera sp. | reverse complement strand
TTCGACAAGAACTCGTTTCGATGTCGCATAACGAATACGCTCTAATAATTCGGATAGGATCCTGATATAGCGGATCAACGTATTTTCTTCTACTTGCTGCGCTTTTTCTTCAATTTCCAACACATCATGCATCATAGTAGTCACGAATACCTCATCTTTAATCGATTTCAAGTTAATGCGAACACTATAAAAGGCAGAACGCATCGCTGCTCGCGCGTTCATAGCTGCAATGGCTCCGTCCGTAATGACCCATGCATTACCATATTCTACCGTTTGTGCTGCCAACTGCAATAATGTAAAAATATCTTTGCCAAGGGTAAACGGAATAGTTGCCGCATCTTTAAAGGCCTGTTGTACAATTTCCGTTCTATTGGGTATATCCTTAGGCAGTCGAACTGCACGAATAACGCCGTCAAAAGCCTGTGCGTCTTCTTCAATTCCCTTGAGATAGTGAGCGCGCAGCCTGTTGGCCTGCTGCCGAATTTCTTTCATCTGCGGTTCTACATTTTCATACCCTTTTTTGCCAATCGTCAAATTGGCTACCATTTCTACGAGCGCTGCTGCCGACGCAGCGGTCATAGCGGCAATGCCGCCACCACCAGGAACGGGTTCTTTCGAAGCCGTCGCTTCCAAAAGCATATCCAGCGGCATAGACTGAAAATGGCTGAAATCGGGCTTAGAATAATCCTGTAATGACGCCATTTTCATCAATATCCATTCGATTGGCCGCCGGTACTTTCGGCAATCCCGGCATGGTCATAATATTACTAGTCTGGCAGACAATAAATCCGGCACCCGTGCAGACACGCACATCCTGTACGGTAACGGTAAACCCACTCGGTGCGCCTAATAATGTCGGATCATCAGACAAGGAATACTGTGTTTTGGCTACACAAATCGGCATATTGTCCAAGCCAAATTTTTCTAATTCTGCAATTTGTTTCTGTGCATTTTTTTCAAAAATGACGCCGTCGCCGCCATAGATTTTCTTGACGATCGTTTCCATCTTCTGCGGAATCGTATCATTCACATCATACAGCGGTTGATACGGTGTTTGCGGCTGCTGTAAAAGCTGTACTACTTTTTCGCCCATTTCCAAACCGCCCTTGCCGCCTTCAGCCCAGCAATTATTGAGGGCTACCTCTACACCATATGTTTCACAAAGGCTGCGTAACATTGCGATTTCTTTATCTGTATCACTGCTAAACTTATTGATGCCTACAAGAACCGGAACGTCAAACTGACGCATATTTTCAATATGTTTTGCCAAGTTTGCAAATCCTTTCTTCAGGGCTTCTATTTCTTCTTGTAAATTATTTTTATCAACACCGCCATGCATTTTGAGGGCACGTACAGTCGCTACGATGACGACGGCATTCGGTTTAATGCCGGCAAAACGACATTTGATATCCATAAATTTTTCCGCACCGAGATCGGCACCGAATCCGGCTTCTGTAACGGCAATATCCCCCATTTTCATGGCTAGCTTGGTCGCAACGATAGAGTTACAGCCGTGGGCAATATTGGCAAAAGGACCACCATGTACCAAGGCCGGCGTATGTTCAATCGTTTGTACTAAATTTGGCTTGATGGCATCTTTCATGAGAATCGCCATGGCACCTTCTACGCCGAGCTGACGAGCTGTAACAAGATTACCATCCAAATCATAAGCAACGGTAATATCACCCATGCGTTTCTTCAAATCCATCAAATCATGAGCCAAGCAAAGGGCTGCCATGATTTCAGATGCAACAGTAATCATAAAATGATCTTCCCGAGGAAAACCGCATACGTTGCCGCCCATACCGACGACGATATTGCGCAAGGCGCGGTCATTCATATCCATAACGCGTTTCCAAATAATACGGCGTACATCAATACGTAATGCATTGCCTTGATGTACATGGTTGTCAATGGCCGCAGCCAGCAAATTATTGGCTGCTGTAATCGCATGCATATCGCCTGTAAAATGAAGATTAATGTCTTCCATCGGCAGCACTTGGGCATATCCGCCGCCTGCCGCACCACCTTTAATGCCAAATACCGGTCCCAGCGATGGTTCACGAAGGGCTACCACTGTTTTATGACCCATTTGGTTTAATGCCTGAGCCAAACCAATCGTTGTCAGCGTCTTACCCTCACCGGCCGGTGTCGGCGTAATGGCTGTCACCAAAACAAGCTTGCCATCTTTTTTCTTAGAAAGCCGCTTGATGGCATCAAACGAAATTTTGGCTTTATATTTACCATATAATTCCAAATCATCATCGGATAAGCCGACTTGTTCCGCAATTTTCACAATCGGTTCCAGTTTTGTTTGCTGTGCAATCTCAATATCGCTTACTACCTTTGCCATGAATTGCTTCACTCCTTATTTTATCCATAAAAAAACACCGACATTCTGGAAATTGCCCAGACGGTCGGCTTAGTATCTATCATGCTCCCCGTGGTATGCTCCACTTCCGTCAGTCACATGATTACGGCTTTATTATACAAGACCTACTAAGGTTCTGTCAATGAAAACCCACCATCTTGTAGAATAGGAGCAAGTTTTATATAATAGACAGTGTGTTTATATTTTGATGAGAGGTGACTATGCCATGAATTTTGATGAAGAAGCCATGAAAGTACGCCGTGGCAAACAAGGTATCCTGGAAACCATGCCGCGAGCAGTTCTCAAGACTCACGATGATCTGAGTACTTTATATACCCCCGGTGTCGCACAACCGTGCCGGGAAATTGCGAAAGACAAAGATTTGTCATTTGATCTGACTTGCCGTGGCAATATGATTGCTGTCATATCAGACGGTACACGCGTTTTGGGATTAGGAGATATTGGCCCGGAAGCCGCTATGCCCGTCATGGAAGGGAAATCGATTCTCTTTAAAATTTTTGGAGGCGTCAATGCCATTCCCATTTGTTTGGACACGAAAGACCCAAAAAAATTTATCGAAACAGTCAAACTGCTGCAGCCTTCTTTTGCCGGTATTAATTTAGAAGATATTGCATCCCCAAAATGTTATGAAATTGAAACGACCTTAAAGAAAGAAATGGATATTCCTGTCTTTCATGATGATCAGCATGGTACTGCTATCGCCGCCCTTGCCGGCGTCATCGGGGCTTTTCGCTATGTACATAAAGACTTGAAAAACGCTAAAATCGTTATTAATGGAGCCGGTGCAGCCGGTGCGTCTATCGGTCGTCTTCTCGTGCGGGCCGGCGCGACTAATGTTACTATGGTCGATAAAGCAGGCATTCTCTACGAAGGTATGGATGGGCTTAATCCAGTGCAAGCTGAATTAGCTTCCTTGACGAATAAAACCAAACAGCACGGTACTCTGTCTGATGCCGTAGAAGGAGCCGATCTCCTATTAGGCGTATCGGGACCACATTTGTTTACGAAAGATATAATTGCATCGATGAATACAGATGCTGTTGTCTTTGCCATGGCCAATCCGATTCCGGAAACGGATTATCAGTCGGCCAAAGCAGCCGGGGCCAGAGTCGTTGGTACAGGCCGTTCAGATTCTCCGAATCAAATTAATAATGTTATGGTATTCCCCGGTATTTTCCGCGGAGCCTTGGCTGTTCGTGCCCGCAGTATCAATGAAGATATGAAACTTGCCGCTTCCCACGCTATTGCATCTCTTATCAAAGACGACGAATTAACCGATGAATACGTCATTCCGGACTCCTTCGATAAACGTGTAGCACCAGCCGTAGCCGCCGCTGTTGCCCAAGCAGCGATGGACAGTGGTGTCGCCCGCATCAGCGTCGATCCAGAAGAAGTGCGTCAAAAAGCGATAGAACAAATTGACAGCCTTCATCATCTACTGGATCTGCTGCACGGTTAACCGATATAAAAACGAATAATTTCTCACATATAAAACGGATTGTCACAGAAAACTAATGTGACAATCCGTTTTATATCATCTAAGTATTTTGCAATGTAATTTGCTGTTCTCGGCCAAACAAAACGGGCCCACCAATAACGATACGCTGCAACTGTTCTTCGGCAACATGAGCCATAATCGAAATGGAACCACCAGGCTGATGTATCGTACAGGATATATCTTTTTTACCCATACAAGCCAAGGAAGCTGCAATGGCCGCTGAACCGGACCCGCAACTATTTTCCCAATATAACGTATCCGTTGCCGTTACATACACAGCCGGAATCATTTGCAGTTGTTTAGGTGAAAACAAGATGAGTCCATAAGCTTCCAGCGTTTCATCGGATAC
>CALBLM010000081.1 GCA_937895695.1 uncultured Megasphaera sp. | reverse complement strand
GGGAAGAAAAAGTTACCGGCAAAGAATCTACGGATTTGGAAAAATTTGTAGAATATGCGAAAGCTCTTTCAAGAGCAATCGGCAATCCCTTATATCATTGGAGCCATTTGGAACTGCAGCGTTATTTTGGGATAACAAAACCGTTAAATGAAAAAAGCGCAAAAGAAATTTTTGAAGCTTGCAATGCTAAATTACAAGAAGCCAATATGGGCGTACAGGGATTGATAAAACAGTCCAACGTCAAAGTTATTTGCACGACTGATGACCCGGCTGATGACTTAAAATGGCATCAAAAATTGAAAGAAGAACAGACTTGCAGTGCTAAAGTATATCCGGCTATGCGTCCAGATAAACTGATGAATGTGGATAAAGAAGGTTATGCAGCATATATTGAAAAATTAGGCAAAGCGGCCGGCGTAACCATTAAAACATTTGCAGACATTCGCAGTGCCATGGACAAACGGATTGCGTTCTTTGAAGAAATGGGTTGCCGTGCGACGGACCATGCATTGGAATACGTATTCTGCCGTGTAACTGATGAAAAGACAGTAGATGCTATTATTGCCAAAGCACTGCGCGGCGAAGCGATTTCTATTGAAGAAACAGAAGCATATAAGACAGCACTTCTTACGTATCTTGCCGGTGAATATTACAAACGAGGCTGGGTTATGCAGCTTCATTTTGCAACCCTTCGTGACCTCAACACAGAAATGTATAAAAAATTAGGACCTGATACAGGTTTTGATTCGATTGCAGCAGGCAACTGTGGTAAAGGATTGGCTGCATTCTTGGATCATCTCCATGAACTTCATATTTTACCGAAAACCGTATTATATTCCGGCACACCGTCTGATAATGCCATGATTGGTACGATTATCGGCTGCTTCCAGGGACCGGAAGCTCGCGGTAAAATTCAGCAGGGTGCCGCATGGTGGTTCAATGATACGAAACAAGGCATGATTGACCAAATGACAAGCATTGCAAACTTGTCTGTATTTGGCAATATCTTAGGGATGTTGACGGATTCCCGTTCCTTCCTTTCCTATGCCCGCCATGAATACTATCGCCGTATTCTTTGTAACTGGATTGGTAATTTGGTAGAAAACGGTGAATATCCCAATGATGAAGATGCATTGCGTCAGTTAGTAGAAGATATTTGCTATCACAATGTAGCTAATTATTTCCAATTTCAGCTTTAAAAATCAACTCTGCGATGAAGGAGCAAACCTATCATGAAAAATGTAAGTGAAGTATATCAAGGCACATCCCGACCCATTAAAGTGCTGCAGTTTGGTGAAGGCAATTTTCTCCGTGGCTTTGTTGATTATGCCATTGACGTAGCGAATGAAGAAAATGGATTTAACGGCAATGTGGCAGTTATTATGCCTCGTTCCGGCAAGACCGATCGCTTTTCTAAACAGCAAAATATATATACTGTTTGCCTGCGCGGTCAGCAGAATGGCAGCGTATATACAGAAGATCGGGTAATTACGTCGATAGCTTCTGTTATTAGTGCAAAAGACGAATATGATGCATTTATGGCATTGGCTCATGAAGACTCGTTGGAATTCGTCGTATCGAATACGACTGAAGCCGGTATTGCTTTTGATGACAGTGATGCCTTAACAGACTGCCCGCCCAAAACGTTTCCGGCTAAGTTGACCAAGTTTTTATATGAACGATATACGTACTATCAAGGTGCAGCCGATAAAGCCTTGACGATGTTGCCGACAGAGCTGAACGACAATAATGGTCAGTTACTGAAACAGTGTGTGCTGCAGTACGCGCAACATTGGCAACTGGATGAAGCGTTTATTGCTTGGCTGACGAACCAATGCCTGTTTGTGGATACGTTAGTAGACCGCATTGTTACAGGGTATCCGAAAGATACGATTGACCAATTGCAGCAGCAGTTGGGATATGAAGATAACTTGCTCGTTCAAGCAGAACCATTTTCTCTTTGGGTTATCGGCAATCCTGATATTGCCGATCGGCTGCCATTGGGTTCTAGCAAATTCCATGTAGAATTTACAACGCAGATCCAAGCATTTAAAGAACAAAAAGTACGCATTCTTAACGGTGCCCATACATCGATGGTGTTGGGCGCATATCTGGCAGGATTGGATTATGTGGGACAGTGCATGAAAGACCCCATCATTCGTCGTCAATTAGACCAAACGGTGTTTGGAGAAATTGTACCAACTGTTCATTTATCCAAAGAAAAAGCAGAAGAATTTGCAAAAGCTGTGTATGAACGGTTTGAAAACCCCTTTGTAAACCATGCCTTATTGGCGATTTCCTTAAATTCTATTTCCAAATGGAGAGCTCGCGTATTGCCGACCTTTAAAGACAGCTTGGCAGCAACGGGAACCCTGCCGAAATGGTTGACCTATTCTTTTGCAGCCTTGCTGGCTTTTTACCGTACAACGCAAGAAGGTACGGACTGCTTGATTGGAACGCGGGGCGCGAATACGTATGAAATCCATGATGATGCGGATAAATTGGCGGTTATCAAGGAAGTTGCCGGTCGCTCAACGGCAGACTATGTACAGGCTATCATGAGCCGCAATGATTTTTGGGGCGAAGACCTGACACAGATAGAAGGGGTTGCTGACGCTGTAACGAAACATATCGATCGGATGGCTAATGTTGGTGTAAAAGCCCATATTGAAGAACTAGGTCAGGCATAAAGGAGAATAACGATGGCAGTGTTTCAAATACATGAAAAAGATAATGTTGCCATTGCCATGGACCGTGTCGCTAAAGGCGATACGGTCATGGTTAATGGTAAAACCATCATCGTACAGGATGATATACCGGCAGGACATAAATTAGCCATTACGGAAATCCACAAAGGGGAAAACGTCGTAAAATACGGTTTTCCTATTGGAACGGCGAAGACGGAAATTCCTGTAGGGGCGTGGGTACATACCCATAATGTACAAAGTAAATTGGGCGACGTACTGCAGTATACATATGAACCGGAAAAAGCAGAACGGCATGAACTGAAAAGCACGACGCATTACGAATTTCAAGGATACAAACGAAAAGACGGCAGTGCAGGTATTCGCAATGAAGTGTGGATTATTCCAACCGTTGGTTGTGTCAACAGTATTGCCAGAGCCATTGAAGCAGAATCCCAGCAGTTTAAAACAGATCACATTGATGGCATTTATGCATACAGTCATCCTCATGGTTGTTCCCAATTAGGCGATGATCAGACACATACGCAAAAAATTCTGAGCGGTCTTGTACATAGTCCGAATGCAGGGGCTGTACTTGTTCTCAGTTTAGGCTGCGAAAACAATCAAGTAGACTTAATGAAAAAGGTCATTGGCGAGTATGACCCGGACAGAGTAAAATTTCTTGTTTGCCAAGAGGTAGAAGATGAAATTGAGGCAGGCGTAGCCATAATAAAAACGCTTTGTTCTTATGCAGATCAATTTTATCGTCAGCCTTGTGATGCATCGCTTTTAACGATTGGATTAAAATGCGGTGGGTCCGATGGATTTTCCGGTATTACGGCCAATCCACTGGTTGGTGAAATTTCCAATCGCCTGATAGCTGCAGGAGGCACGTCTATTTTGACAGAAGTACCGGAAATGTTTGGGGCTGAAACGCTGCTTATGAATCGTGCACGGGATAAGAACGTATTTGATAAAACGGTGGATTTAATCAACAACTTTAAAGAATATTTCATGAGTTATGGCGAAAAAGTCAATGAAAATCCGTCTCCCGGTAATAAAGCTGGCGGCATTACGACGTTGGAAGATAAGTCTCTAGGTTGTGTACAAAAAGGCGGTACAGCCATTGTAGAAGATGTGTTGGCATATGGTGATCGAGTCAGTAAAAAAGGCTTGAATTTACTGCAGGCACCGGGAAATGATTTAGTAGCTTCGAATGCCTTAGCTGCCGCTGGCGCGCATATGGTACTGTTTACAACGGGTCGAGGAACACCGTTTGCTTGTCCCGTACCGACAATTAAAATATCTAGTAACAGCCACTTGGCAAACTATAAAAAGAACTGGATAGATTTTAATGCTGGAACGATAGCGGAAGGCGAAACGAAAGAACAAGCAGCCGATCGGTTTTTCCAATATATACTTGATGTGGCATCAGGAAACATTCATGCGAAATCAGAAGCACTGGATAAGCATGAGTTGGCTATTTTTAAAAACGGCGTAACGTTGTAAAGGAGGCATTCCCATGGGTGAGCAAGCAACAACGGCACCTGCAAATGCAGAAGCTGCTAAAAATGGACATGTAAAATTGTCTTGGCGTGAAAAGATATGTTATGGCTTTGGTGATTTTGGCAACGGATTTATGTTTGATTTAGGCCAGGCCTATTTGACGAAGTATTGGATTGATGTTTGTACTATTCCGGCAGCTGCAGTCGCAGGAATTTTTGCATTTACCAAAATATTTGATGCGTTTATGGATCCGATTGCCGGTTCTGCCATTGATAGCCGTAAAAATATTGGCAAACGCGGCAAGTTCCGTCCGGTTATGATGATTTCATCCATTATTTTGGCTATACTGACCATAATTACTTTTACGATGCCGGAAATTTCAACAAGCGGTAAAATTATTTTTGCCTATGGTGCCTATATGGCATGGGGTCTTGTCTATTCCTTTACTAACATTCCCTATGCTTCATTGGCCAGTGTTATGACACGTGATGTAGAAGAACGAAGTCAAATGGCGACGACCCGTCAGGCCGGATCTATTGGGGCCCAGTTGATTACGGGGATTGCCTTTGTGCCGATTGTACTTATGTTTGCATCGCCCCATCATGGATTCGTTGTAGCATCTATTGTCATGGCTGTTATCGGCGTTATTGGATTTGCTATCTGCTACTTTAACTGCCATGAACATGTACCTGTCAAACGAAATACCCATGCTGAACAGAAGGCTAAGTTTTCTGATTATATTAAAATTGTATTCACAAATAAACCGCTTTTATGCATTATTTTAATGACCTTATTTACGATTTCTGCGATGAATACAAATAACCAGATGATGATTTTCTTCTGCCAGTATAACTTGGGGCATATGGGATTGCAGCCAATTGTTAATGGTATCATGATGGGTTGTTCTGTTGTTGGGATTCTCTTGATTCCGAAGTTAGTTAAACTCTTTGGCAAAAAGAAAACGGCAATTGGCGGACTTCTTATTGGCTGTGCTGCCGATATTTTAAACTTCGTGATTCCGACAAACTTGTATTCCTTTATTATTCTTGTTACCATTGGGTATGTAGCATTGGCTATTCCGAATGGCGTTACATGGGCCTTTGTTTCTGACGTTATTGACTATAGCGAATGGCACAACGGTATCCGTAAAGAAGGAATTACGTATGCGGCATTTAACTTCTCTCGTAAAATTGCACAGGCCATTGCGGCGATTGTAAGTTCTGGTATTCTTGTTTTGACTGGTTATGTAGCTAACGCCGTACAAAGTGAAATGACATTGACCGGTATCAAAGCGGCCATGACATTATATCCCGGTGTAGCCTTGGGGATTGCTGCTATTATCTTGTATTTCTTCTACGGACTGACTGACGATAAGTTTAAACAAATTGCAGAAGATTTGAATAATGGTAAATGGGAACATGGTACAATTGAATAAAAGTAACTCCTAGCGTAAAGCAAGAAACCCGCTACAATCGTATGCAGCGGGTTTCTTGCTTTATATTTATATTACCATATGTAGCTCGATTATCATATCTGCGTACACGCGAAAACAGCGATTTTGCAATATAGGAGATATAAAATGTGATATTTAAGCGGAAAATATACAATCAAATATTGCAGTGGAAACAGGAGTCCAATGGAAAAACAGCATTGCTTATTGAAGGTGCACGGCGTGTGGGAAAATCAACACTTGTAGAAGAA
>CALBLM010000080.1 GCA_937895695.1 uncultured Megasphaera sp. | reverse complement strand
GCCCGGATGGAAATGTGTACCGCGCTGACGAACGATAATGTTGCCAGCTTTGACAACAACGCCGTCATGGCATTTTACGCCAAGGCGTTTGGATTCACTGTCACGGCCGTTACGTGTGGAGCCTGTCCCTTTTTTATGAGCGAACAGCTGCAAATTAAAATTAAACATTCCGTCCACCTCCTGACGTCTATGAATGGAGTGCAACATATGAAGGATACTGTTGCACTATTTGTTCTAACCCTAAGACCATCGTATGAAAAATAACTTGCGAAATCTCGCTGTATTTCTCTACGCGGACTGTCAAAAAACCGTTTTCTTCATCCATATGATATGTAACATCTCGAGGAATGTAATGGAGCAATCCCAACAATGCAGTTTGTGACAATGCTGATACAGCTGCACAAACAATATCACTGCCAGCTTCACTGTATTCGGCATGGCCGGATATAATAAAGCCAAAGAATTGACGGTCTCTATTTCGTTCTAATTGAATAGTAATCATTAGCCTTCAATCTTTTCGATTGTAACTTTTGTATAAGGCTGACGATGACCTTGACGACGACGGTAATTGGATTTAGCTTTGTATTTGAAAATGCGGATTTTCTTTTCTTTACCCTGTTCCAAAACTTTAGCTGTAACTTTAGCGCCTTCAACAACAGGAGTACCAACTTTAACGTCTCCGTCGTTTACAACTGCCAATACCTGGTCAAATACGACTTCGGAATCAACATCAGATGCCAATTTTTCAACAAAAATATTGTCGCCTTCTTGGACACGATATTGTTTTCCACCAGTTTTAATAATAGCGTACATGAGTGACACCTCCTCATCAATATACTCGCTGAATACGGCGTCCTATACAGGAACTTACGAGCCTCTTCATGCGGCTTATCCTAGCCACTTATGCTACGACTCTATCAATATATCACACTACACTATTCTTGTCAATGATGTCTATCCAAAAATTTAGGTGACTTCATTTTCTTGTCACTGCATTGCGCCGTATAACTATATAAAACATCTTCTAAAAACGCTAATCCTTTGGCACTTAAATGAAGTGTCTGTGCCTGCCCCCATGTATACGTAAATAGTGTTTGCCACAATGAGCGTATGGATGACGGCACTGCTACTTCCGGCAGCGGTTCTTTAAACAGTTCATCTCCATCGCTTAGATAATATATATGCCGGTTACCATCTATACCTGCCGCAAATATGTGTACACGAGATACATCCGGATAAAAACCAGCTAACGCCAATAGCTGCCAACCAGCAATAATCGTAACGATACGGGGATTTTTATGCCAAATGGCTTGACTATAAATGATAATCAATTCATAGGCTTGCGCATCGGCTTCTTGATTAGGAAACATATGCTGCACGATTTCAGTAAAAACCTGCGAATAAATATATCGCTCCCACGTCAGTTGTTGCATGCCCGGATTACTCGTACACTCATATTCCCGCAGTATCAGCATAGAAGATGCTAAAACTGCATCAAACGTAATATGGCTAAATGCCAATAAGGCACCAAACCCCTGTTTTCCTCGGCATCGCTTGGATACAAACACGCGAACAAGACCTTCCTGTTTAGTAAAAACAGATAAGATTAATTCTTGTCCGCGTTTACGTGTCTGTAAAATAACACCATCATAGCGTCTTATTGGTTTTTGCTGATATATATTACGCATTCCCCTGCTCATCAT
>CALBLM010000079.1 GCA_937895695.1 uncultured Megasphaera sp. | reverse complement strand
TGATAAAAAAGGTGTAACAAAATGAATTTAACTTTTCATTTTGTTACACCTTTTTTGTTCTTATCTTGATTAATATTTACGCCACAGACCAATTACTTTGCCAAGAATCTGACATTTTTTTGTGTAAATCGGATCATATTCTTCATTTTCCGGTTGTAGGCGAATTGTATTTTCTTCATGATAATATCGTTTTACTGTCGCTTCATCATCTAATAAAGCAACGACAATTTCACCATTTTCTGCCGTTTCTTGCTTTCGAACAATAATCATATCGCCTTCTAAAATGCCAGCATTTTTCATGCTATCACCTTTTACTGTGAGCATGAAGCAGTCGTCGTTGCCAACAAAATCCGCAGCAAAAGGATACACATCTTCAACACATTCTTCGGCTAAAATGGGGGCTCCTGCACGAACTTGACCGACAAGTGGTAAAGGAACAATTTTTTTAGAACGCCAGGATCCTTCATCCAACAATTCAATCGTACGGTTTTTGGTAGGATCGCGGCGAATATATCCTAAACTTTCTAAACGATTTAGATATCCATGTACCGTTGATGTAGAGCTTAATCCCACTTCTTTACAAATTTCCCGTACTGACGGGGGATAGCCAAATTTATGAACACATTCACGTATATATTCTAATATTTGCCGTTGACGCGTAGTCAAGGTTTTGTCAGTATTTATCATAATCAGTCACCACTCTATAATATTATAGTTGTATTATACCGTATCTATATATAAATTTCAAACATTTGTTCAATATATAAAATAAAGAAAATATGTTCGACAATTCATTGACAAGAACGTCTGTTCGACAGTATAATAGAAACATCAACAAACGAATGTTCTAAAAACATACGTTTATGTTTGACTGGAGGATGATAGACATGAAACAACAAAAACGACAGTATGCGATTGGAAAATGTATTGTTGGATGTTTGTTATTTATATTAGTTAGTACGCAGCTTGGCTGGATATATCGCGAGGAGCCGGAATATATTACGATACGCGTTCAAGCAGGAGATACGTTATGGAAATTAGCTTCCGCAACAGTGGATACAGATACAGATGTACGATATACGATTCATACGATCATCAAAGAAAATCATTTGGTAGGCAATGAAGATATTTATCCTGGGCAAGTATTGCAAATACCAGTAAAAAAGAGTTATACAGCACAAGCTAAATTCAATTTACAAGAACGTGTCATATTCGGAAAAATATCGGATAAATAGCGTTTAAAATTAGGTAATTACTATATATTCCCTTAATATTAAATTATCGGAAGTACGATGGAGGGGGATATGTTTGGAAATTCATTCCTTTATCTTTTATTTGACGAAATATAGCTCTCATGATAAAGTTATACTACCAATGTTTTATAAATAAAGGAGTGTCCCTCTATGGAAGCACATCGTGATAATTTTTTTATTGGTCGTTCAGAAGCTATTGCCAATAATGAAAAATTAAGTGATAAAGCACGGCAAAGTATTTATATCGCTCGTGCCGATAATACACTGAGAGCCTATGAAGCTGACTGGAATGATTTTTGTGAGTGGTGTGAGTATCATCATGTATCTGCGTATCCAGCCATTCCAGAAACAATTGTAAATTATATTAATGATTTGGCAGATAATGCGAAAGCAAACACTGTAGCGCGTCGGATTAGTGCCTTAACGGAAAATTTTGATGCTGCCGGTGTTCAAGATAATCCTTGCCGTTTTCCTATTGTAAAAAATGCATTGCGAGGGATTAAACGTATGAAAGGGGTCATGCAACATGGAAAATTGCCCATTTTATTTGACGATATCAAGGAAATGATGACCTATTTAGAAGGAAATACATTGCAACAAGCCCGAGACAAAGCCATTTTGTTAGTAGGTTTTTATGGTGCCATGCGTCGTTCTGAACTTGCTAATTTAGAAGTAAATGATGTACAATTTACCCGTTTAGGAATGCTACTCACTTTACGCAAATCGAAAACAGACCAATATGATAAAGGGCAATTAATCGCGATTCCTATTGTTCAGGAAAAAAGCATATGTGCTGTCCATGCATTAAAAGAATGGCTACATCTTAGTGGCATTACATCGGGACCTATATTCCGAGGTTTTACACGAAATCACGGTATTAGAAAAACTAAAATTTCAGATAAATCAATCGCTTTAATTGTTAAGCATTATGCTGCTTTAGTTGGCATGGATCCCAAAGACTATGGCGCGCATAGCTTGCGACATGGATTTGCTACAACAGCTGCACAACATCATGTAGAAGAACGAGAAATCATGCGGCAAACGCGTCATAGATCGCAATCTGTCGTCCGACGGTATATTGATGAAGCCGATCGGCTAATCGATAATCCAATCTTTAAGATAACAGAACACAAATAATATATACAAAAAAAGAACTTGTTATCAATATAATAAGTTCTTTTTTTGTAATCTGTTGTTATAAAAAAGCATCCATTGCATTGACAGCGTCTTTTTCACGATTATCGGTGATCGTATCGTAAATATTAGCAGTTGTGTAAATAGACGAATGACCGAGACGTTTTGATACATAATCCAAAGGTAGTCCATGTTCCAAAAGCATAGAAGCATGGGTATGTCTAAAGGAATGAAAACTGCCATATCCTAGTTTTTCGTGGCACCATACACCAAAATAGCGCATTGTATTGCTTGTTATCATTCTTCCTTTTTCGGTCGTGCATACGAAGTCATTTTTTTTATAAAGCGAACCGTACTGTAAACTATTTTTAAATTGCCATATTTTTTGCTTTTTTAATTCGTTATATAATTTTGCCCCAAATGAAATGATTCGTTCTGACGAAACCGTTTTTGTAGATGTAATAATTGGCGAATTATTTTTATCATAAATCGTACCAGCAACATGTATTGTTCGTTCCTCTAAATTAATATGATTCCATGTTAAAGCAAGACATTCACCGAGACGCATGCCAGTATAATAGGATAAAACGCATACGATATGTATCTTATTACCATATGAAAACTTTTCGAATATTCGATGTATATCATCAGGTGTAAATAATTTTGGCTTGTTTGTTGCCGTACGACATGGCGGCAATTTTACATTATCCATCGGGTTCATTAAGAGATAACGCCGGTTAGCCACGGCCCAACGTAAGGACGAACGTAAACAGCTCATAATTGATTTGACAGTCGATCGAGAATATTGGTTTAATAGTCCAATTAACCAGTCTTGCAATTCAGCGGTTGTAATATCCATTAATTTATACAATCCAAATTGAGTTGTAATATGATTTTGAATAACAGATTCATATAAATCGACAGTATTCGGCTTTAAGTATACTGATGCATATTTATTAATCCATTCTTGTAAATAGTCCTTAAAAAGCATACTCGATGGCTCGAAGTATTTCCCAGTTCTATCTGTTTCTGCCATATATTGACGAAACCGTTTTTCAGCTTCGCTTTTTGACGACCCACCGGCATATTCATGTTTTATTGTTTTACCGTTTTCTCGAACCCATATTGTAAAATAATATTTATTTCCACGTTTTCGTATATAAGCCATAAGTATATATCGTCATCCTTTTTTATTATTTTTCATTCACATGTATTATATCATACAACGTAATGCAATAAAAATTAAAAAAATATGCCGGTTACATCTATGGATTTCATCGCATAAGCGCAGATTTCGCACAGCACGCAACGTTTAGTAGAGTACATAGCTGTGTCATGATGGCTTATAACACAAATGGCTACAGTAATGTGGAACTTTGGATCAATGAGACGGAGAGAAGTATGCGTGGATGTAGATTTTTAATGAACTCGAAGCACGAATTTGCTATATATAGTTACAGCAGAATCAGGAAGATGTCGGCAAAATGATCGACGATAAAATAAACAGCTTATATAAATTAACGAGTATAACGGCTTTTATCGTAAGTACCGTCGTAGCTATCATCGGAATCATAATCGGTACACATTAATAAAGCCACGTGGAAAAACGATTTCGGTACCGGTGTTTTTTCACGTGGTTTTTATATTAAAATTCCGATATCTTTCCGAGTAGTTAATAAAAATGTCGGAAATATGCGTATATAACTTGTATTTCAGTGGATAATTATATATTAATAAAAGTTAAATAAATGTGTTAATAAAGTGGTGTAGATACGATAACGATGAGCCTCAAAAAACTGCAAAATTATTACTTCCGATAAATTAAGGTTATCGGAAGTAATAATGTGTGAGAATCCTCCCCCTTAGTTAGTGATTATCGAATTTATCAAATTTTATGAAAAATCTTAATTATGTATAAGTTATATAAAAATTACAAATTAAACTTGTAAAAATTTTTTCATGTACCCTTTGGATTCTGTTACAGATATATATATTATAGACTACTGCGTACAACCAATACTGATATAACACGGATATTATTTCTAATCGTCTCATCAAATTATCTATGAACATGTTATGTACATTAAGTTATTTTTTTGTTAATTCTATATCGTACCAGCAGCAACTACTAGTTGAGCCTAATAATTCTGGTAATATATTAATATTTTTATTAGTTTATTACGTTATTTATTTGTATTTTGATTATATTGATAATATAGTGCAATTTATATATATCGGTATAGAGATGATATGATGATATATACCTTTTCATGAACATATTATGGATCCTTAAGGTATCTTTATGCGGTTGATAAGTGACAGAGAAGGGGGGATATATATAGTTATCTTTCCCCCATCCCCTATTCTCTTATTGTAACGTATATATGTATTGCTCTATAAAAATTTTTTCTTATCTTTACAATAAAAAAGAAGATATACGCTCAAATAACACGTATATCCTCTTCTTTTTATTGGATTATAATGATGAAAACAGTTTATTTTTAGTCCGTTCAGCTTCTGCTTTAATTTTTTCAATATCTAAGGTTGTAAACTCTTTATTGCGCAGCAATACATATCCATTCTGTCTGCTCTCTGGAAAATGA
>CALBLM010000078.1 GCA_937895695.1 uncultured Megasphaera sp. | reverse complement strand
GGACAAGAACCGTATCGTCATGTTGTCATTTATTATCAGAAATAAAAAGAGAATCAAAGCAGTGATTAGTCATAAAAAGAGCCGATTATTCACTGGTAATCACAAAAAAACCGGTGCGCTGCACCGGTTTTTTTGAAAGGAGAATGCATAGTGTACGATACAACAGATACGATTGCTGCAATTGCAACACCCTTAGGTGAAAGTGGGATTGGTATTATTCGTATTAGCGGAACCCATGCATACACGATAGGAGATACCGTATTTCGCAGCACGTCTTCTACCCCATTGGCTCAACGAAGAGATCGCTCTATTCAATATGGTACTATTGTTGATGAACAAGATAAACCGATAGATGAAGTTTTAGTACTTATTATGAAGGGTCCTCATTCGTATACGGCAGAGGATGTATTGGAAATTCAATGTCATGGCGGTCGCCAGTCCTTAGAAGAAATTATGGCTTTGGTTCTGCGGCATGGAGCCCGCCTGGCAAATCCTGGTGAATTTACGCAGCGTGCGTTTATGAATGGACGTATTGATTTAGCGCAAGCTGAAGCCGTTATGGATGTCATTCAAGCTAAAAGTTCGCAGGGACTTACAAGTGCAGTCAGTCAGCTAGAAGGTCGCTTATCACGCGTGGTTTCCGATATGCGGCATCATCTGACAGATTTTATTACGCGCCTTGAAGTGACTGTAGATTACCCGGAAGAAGATTTAGAAGATATTGAGGTTCCAGATATTGCCGGTGCCATTCGAGAAATGAAAAAACGCCTTGATGATATGCTAGCTGCTTCCCAAAGTGGCAGGATGATACGAGACGGTGTAATGGCAGCTATTACAGGTACACCGAATGCGGGAAAATCCAGCTTGCTAAATAGACTTCTTCAAGAGGAACGAGCCATTGTGACAGATGTTCCCGGTACAACACGAGATGTGATTGAAGAATGGATTACCTTAAAAGGCGTCCCTATTTGTCTTGTTGATACAGCCGGCATTCGCAACACTAATGATACGGTTGAACAAATCGGCGTGCAGCGGGCTAAAGAATATATGGATAAGGCAGATATTATTTTAGTGGTTATTGACCAATCTCGCCCGCTTACATCGGAAGATAGACAGATTTTGACAGATGCTAAGGGAAAGAATGCTATTGTAGTACTAAATAAAGAAGATTTAGAGCCGGCTTTTTCTGCGTCATCCATGCAATCCTATGGATTTCCTATTATCTCTATTTCAGCAGATACAGGAGCTGGCATGGATACGTTAAAAGATCGGCTGTTGTCCCTAGCACTGCAAGAAGGGGCAACGACAGAACAAAGTTCACTGCTTACGAATACACGCCATATTGAATTAGTGCGTCAAAGCCGGGCGGCATTGCAGCGGGCGTTGGAAACGATTGAACAAGGCATGCCTGTAGATTGTGCTATTGTAGATATTCGGGAAGCGTGGGATTTGTTGGGTTCCATTACCGGCGATACTGTACAAGACGATATAGTAGAAGAAATATTTAGCAGATTTTGTTTAGGAAAATAGAGAGGTAATAACATGTTTGTAGTCGATACATATGATGTCATCATCATCGGTGCCGGACATGCCGGCTGTGAAGCCGCATTAGCAAGTGCACGCTTGGGAGCCCGTACATTGATGGCTACTCTGAATTTGGATAATATAGCCTTAATGCCTTGTAATCCGGCTGTAGGTGGCCCTGGTAAAAGCCATTTAGTCCGCGAAATCGATGCATTAGGCGGCGAAATGGGTATTAATACAGATAAAACTTGCTTACAGATGCGAATGCTTAATACAGGCAAAGGACCGGCAGTCTATTCCCTTCGCGCCCAATCTGATAAAAAATTATATCAGTTAACTATGACGAAAACATTAGAAAATCAAGAAAACTTAGATGTTAAACAACTGATGATTACCGACCTTTTGGTAGAAGATAATAAGGTTGTCGGCGTTCGTACGGAATTAGGCGAAGAATATCGTGCCAGCTGCGTTGTTTTGGCAACAGGTACCTATTTAAAAGGCAAAATTATTATTGGTGAATGTGCCTACTCCGGCGGTCCTATTGGACAGCGTTCAGCAGAAGATTTATCTGGTTCACTAGTACAGGCAGGTCTTAAATTAATGCGGTTTAAAACGGGTACACCTGCTCGTGTTGACCGACGTACGTTGCGAACGCACGAAATGAAAATACAAGAAGGCGATACGGATGGCCATGCCTTTTCATTTTTATCGGAACGGAAAAATCGCAATAAAGAATGCTGTTGGCTTACCTTTACGAATGAAGAAACGCACCGCATTATTCGAGATAACTTAGATAGGGCACCGATGTGCAATGGCATGATTCAGGGAATTGGTCCTAGATATTGCCCGTCTATTGAATCTAAAATCGTTCGTTTTGCTGATAAAAAGAGACATCAGCTGTTCATTGAACCGGAAGGAGAAATGACGGAAGAAATGTATGTCCAAGGCATGAGTACGAGTCTTCCTATTGACGTACAGTATGAATTCTTACGGACCATTCCCGGATTGGAAGATGTTAAAATCATGCGTCCTGGGTATGCGATTGAATACGATTGCTTAGATCCGACCCAACTGACGCCATCTTTGGAAACAAAAAAAATCAGTGGCCTCTTCTCTGCTGGCCAGGCGAACGGTACAAGTGGCTATGAAGAAGCGGCAGCCCAAGGGTTGATTGCCGGTATTAATGCGGCTCGTAAGGTACAGGGAAAAGATGCATTTATCCTTACCCGCTCGGAAGCCTATATTGGCGTATTGATTGATGATTTGGTTACAAAAGGAACGAATGAACCCTATCGTATGATGACCAGTCGCTCTGAATATCGTCTCATTTTGCGCCAAGACAATGCTGATTTGCGTCTTACCCAAAAAGGATACGATTTGGGCTTAGTTACGCAGGAACGATACAACTGCTTTATGCAGAAAAAACAAGCTATTGAAGCGGGATTAGCTGTGTTAAAACAACTTTCTGTTACACCGACTAAAGCCAATCAGGAAAAATTACAGTCTATCGGCACTGCTCCGATTCATACAGGCCTTACAGCGTATGATTTACTGCGCCGTAATGAAGTGACGTACGAAAAATTACGACAAATCTTTCCACTCGAACCGTTAGCGGCTGATGTATGCGAAGAAATTGAAATTATGGTCAAGTATGAAGGATATATTGGACGGCAGTTGGAACAAGTAGAAAAAATGAATCGGTTGGAACAAAAATTAATGCCTGCAGATATTGTATATGCCGACATTGATACCCTTTCAGGAGAAGCAAGACAAAAGTTGGATGCAATCCGCCCCCGTTCTCTTGGTCAGGCTAGCCGCATTTCCGGCGTTTCACCGGCAGATATTACGGCTCTTCTCATCGTGTTGGAACAACGGCAGCGGGAGGATAAACAACATGTTTCAGACTGAACTGACGAATGCTATGTCTAGTATGGGATGGTCCTTGACGGCTATACAGATACAACAATTTTGCCAGTTTCAAGATATGCTGTTGGAAACCAATAAAGTCATGAATCTGACAGCAATTACCGAACCTTCAGAGGTTGCCGTCAAGCATATGGCCGATAGCGTATCCTGTTATGATGCGGCGTATTTTGCACCTCATGCCCGCGTTTTAGATTTAGGGACAGGCGCAGGATTTCCGGGCCTTCCATTGCTTATCTACCGACCGGATTTGCAGATGACTTTTTTTGATTCCTTACAAAAACGACTGCGATTTATTCAGCAAGTTTTGACACAATTAGAGCTTCAGGCAGATTGCCTGCACGGGCGGGCTGAAGAAATGGCCCATCAAGAAGCCTATCGGGAACAGTTCGATATCGTAACAAGTCGGGCTGTTGCACGGCTGCCGATTTTGGCAGAATGGGCCCTCCCTTATGTCAAGAAAAACGGATTCTTTATTTCCTTAAAAGGTGCGCAGTATGAAGAAGAAATCAAAGAAAGCCGTCATGCTTTAAACATATTAGGTGCTGTCATAGAAGAAGTTCGCCCTATTGCGTTGCCAGGTCTTGCCGATAAACGAGCAGTGATCTATATACGCAAAGTGGCGGCGAGTCCCAAGAAATATCCTCGCAAGCCTAAAATGGCAGCTAAAAATCCCTTGTAATATATCAGATGAAGGAAAGTGAATGAATGATGTCTTTAAAAAAAATGATAGTAACGATGACAGCTTGTCTTGCCATGACTGTCAGTGTTTTTGCAGAAACCGTTGAACAGCCGACTGTAGACGCGCAGATGGCGTATGTAATGGATGCGGATACAGGCAATGAATTATATGCCAAAAATCCGGATCAGCGTTCCTATCCCGGTAGTACAACCAAAGTTATGACATGTATCTTAGGAATTGAAATGGGTAAAGCTCAAGGGCTTTTGGATCAACCGATTCACATTACGCAGGATTCGTTGAATTTGGAAAGCGATGCGTCTGTTTTGGGATTATATCCGGGTGATCAGGTAACGCTTCGCAATGCCATGACTGGTATGATGACTGTATCCGGTTGCGATGCAGCTGTAGACGTAGCCGAAACGGTCGCACCGACAGAAGCAGATTTTGTATCTCAAATGAATGCCAAAGCAGCAGCACTTGGCTGTACGAATACCCATTTTGTGAATCCCCATGGATTACCGGACAGCGACCATTATTCCACTGTTCGCGATATGGCTAAAATTGCTGCGTACGGGATGAAGATGCCGGAATTTCGGGATGCTGTCAGCCATAGTGAATATAATATGCCCTATATCAACGGCGGAAGTAAATACTGTACAACTACGAATTATTTCTTAACGAGTGGTTTTCCCGGTGCCAATGGCATTAAAACAGGTACAACAAGTGCTGGCGGGCCATGTTTGATTGCGTCAGCAACACAAGATAACCGTACCGTTATTGCCGTTATTTTTAATTCAGGAGACCGTTTTGGTGATGCGCAGAAATTAATGAAATATGGTTTTTCTGTTTTACAGCCATTGGAAAATGTATACGTCATGCGTACTGCCCCGGCAGGACAAACCTTAACGGAAGCCGCAGAAAAACAGAAGAAAGCAGCTGAATTGGCGGCACAGCAAACATATGGCACCGATACAGATACGGTACCGGCTAAAACTGCAAAGACAGCATAGGTATTGACAATATACGGATGATTTCCTATAATAACAGTACAATTTAACTGAGCAGGACTGACGGATAAGTGGAATAACCACATGGACTGCACAGCCATACGACGCCGACCGTCTGGGCAGAATAATTTGTTCTTGACCAGATGGTTGGCGTTTTTGCATATACCAGCTGGTTTATAAAAGGAGAGATTAGCAATGAAACGAAACCGTTGGGGTATTGCATTGGCTGCTGTAGGAATACATATTTGTATTGGCAGTGTGTATTCATGGAGTGTATTGACGAAACCGATTATGGAAACCATGGGATTTACGTTGAAAGAAACAACGTGGACATTTTCCCTGGCTATTCTGTTTTTAGGATTATCTGCTGGATGTCTGGGCAATATCGTACAAAAAATGGGTCCTAAAAAATCAGGGCTCATGGCAGCGGCCTTTTTTGGATGTGGCATGTTGGGGACTGCATTGGCTTTTTATCTCCATAGCTTACCTCTTCTCTACGTATGTTATGGTATTATTGGCGGCATTGGCTTGGGGACCGGATATATTACGCCGGTGTCTACGTTGGTGAAATGGTTTCCGGACAACCGCGGTTTTGCTACAGGCTTAGCGATTATGGGATTTGGATTTGCGAGTATGATTGCCGGGCCGATTATGCAAATTTTAGTACAGCAAATCGGCTTAATGTATAATTTTTTTATACTAGGTATCATTTATATGGTCCTCATGGTTGCTTCGTCTTTCTATTTGGCACCGCCTAAATCCGGAGAAATACCCCAGCAAGATCCGGCGTTACATAAGGCAGAACAAACAGTACAGCCTGTATATGCCCATGCCATGCCTCAATTTTCCTTGTCACAGGCCATGAAACAATGGCAGTTTTATATGATTTGGTGGCTTTTTTTCATCAACATTACATGCGGTATTGCCTTATTGGCTGTGGCTTCGCCGATGGCACAGGAAGTTGTACATATGTCGCCTATGGCGGCTGCATCGATGGTCGGTTTGATTGGTTTTGTAAATGGTGCTGGACGCATTGCTTGGGCAACGGTTTCTGACTATATTGGCAGGGCAAATACGTATCTTTTATTTTTTGCCATTGAAATTTTGGCATTTTTCAAATTATCAACAGAAACCAATGCATTTAGTTTTCAACTCATTGTATTACTCATCATTACCTGCTATGGCGGCGGATTCTCTTGCATGCCTGCGTATTTAAGTGATTTGTTTGGCGTGAAATCACTGAGTGCCATTCATGGCCGTGTGTTAACAGCTTGGGGCGCAGCTGGTGTTGCTGGTCCCCTTCTCCTGTCTTGGATTAAAGAAACAACCAATAGTTATACAATTACTTTACAGTTTTTTGCTATTTGTTTCGTATCTTCTTTGTTGATGATGGCAATATTGAAATATAAAACACG
>CALBLM010000077.1 GCA_937895695.1 uncultured Megasphaera sp. | reverse complement strand
TGGGGGATATTGCTATACTATTATTTTTTATTTTTTTAAATTGGGGGAACAATCAACAACAACACTGTCATAGGTATTGCCCTTCTTGTTTTTCATAATTGTATAATTTCCTTTTGTTTCGGGAATAGACGATGCTAATGCATCACTATGCCATTTTTCAACCGTCATGGTAACTCCCTGTATATCTTTTGAGGACGAAGATTGTTTTTTACCATCTTTAGGAAGCAAGTCCGAAGTACATGTATTTTTACCGTTTTGGGTTGTAAAGGTAATGGTGATGGCCTTATTTCCAGAAAAGACGACTTGGTATGCCCCGTTTTTATATACTTTTAAGGAATCTCCCTGTGCATAAGCATGACCGAGCATAGATTCCCAGTCGGAATACGTATCGCCTAGAGAAACGACCGTACCGACATGCTGTGCTGTGGTTTGCGAAGAGGATGACTGCGAAGGTGGCTGCTGTTCCTGCTGCACGGCAGGTGTTTCTTTAGGCTGTGGTGTTGTTGGCACAGGTGCACAACCTGCACAGAGTGTCATGATGATCATAGTGAAAAGAATGGCAGCTTTTTTTTTCATATCAAATCCTCCTATCGTGAGTTAGGAACGGCGGCGACGATTATCTCCACCTTTGTGCAGTGTTTTATGACGTTTGCTTTTTGTTGCCTGATACGTACTAGCCGGGAGTTTATCCTTAAATTTTTTCTTCTTCTTTGGCGGTTGGAAACTTGATTTGACCTTTACTTGGCCATTTGCCGTATACTTGGTGATCGTAGCATGAATATTATGTTCAATACGGCGAACCCAATTTTCATCCCCTGGGACAGCAAACATGATAGAAATCCCTTCATTGCCGGCCCGGCCTGTACGCCCAATGCGATGAATATAGTAATCGACATCATGGGGCACGTCGTAGTTAAAGACATGCGTAATGCCTTCAATATCGATACCGCGTGCCGCAATGTCTGTAGCAACTAAAATCTGTGTTTTCGCTTTGGCAAAATCACGCAAAACTTGTGTACGGCGTCCCTGGGACATATCGCCGTGTAATTCGCCAATATTAAATCCTTCCGCAATAAGTTTACCGGCCAGCTGAGATGTCCGTTCTTTTGTATTGCAGAAAACAATCGCCAAATATGGGTTCATGTCACGAAGCATTTGGCAAAGTTTGGAAAATTTGCGTTCTTCACTGATCATGTAAATACGTTGTTCGATTTGTTCTAGTGCAATGGTTTTACCTTCTAAAATATTTAAAACCAATGGATTGCGCATATGTTTTTTTGCTAACCCTTTGATTTTATCTGGTACGGTTGCAGAGAAAAATAAAATTTGCCGGCGTTTGGGTGTCATGCTGATTAAGGTATCGACATCTTCTAGAAAACCAGCTTGCAGCATTTGATCGGCTTCATCGACAATAACCCGTTTTACGCCGCTAAGCTCTAAGGAGTTACGACGGCAATGATCGAGAAGACGGCCGGGTGTTCCAATGATGATGTGAGGATGACGTTGTAATTTTTGCAGCTGATTTTCAATAGTTTTACCACCAATCAAGCTCAGCACATCGACTTGCAGTGATGGAGCCAGCGTGCCGGCTACGTCGGCAATTTGTTTGGCCAGTTCGCGTGTCGGTGCGACA
>CALBLM010000076.1 GCA_937895695.1 uncultured Megasphaera sp. | reverse complement strand
ATGGGAGGCTTGGGATTTAATTATAAATGGAATATGGGCTGGATGAATGATATGCTGCGATACATGGCGATGGACCCTTTATTCCGCAAAGATAATCACAACTTGATAACCTTTTCCCTTTGCTATGCTTTTTCAGAAAACTTTATCTTGCCCTTGTCTCATGACGAAGTGGTTCATGGCAAACATTCCTTGCTGGATAAAATGCCGGGAGACTATTGGCAGAAATTTGCCGGCTTGCGTGCCTTTTATGGATATTGGATGTCTCATCCAGGGAAAAAGTTATTATTCATGGGCAGTGATTTTGGTCAGTTTATTGAATGGAAATATGATGACAGCTTGGATTGGCATTTATTGGAATATCCTATGCACCAAGCGATGCATACGTATATGCGGGAACTGAATCAGTTTTACACGACTCATCCGGAATTTTGGGAAGAAGACTGTGATTGGTCAGGGTTTTCTTGGATTAGTTGTGATGATTGTGATAATAGTGTCATTGCCTTTGTACGAAAAGGACGCCATGAAGAGGCGATGACGATTGTTGTATGCAATTTTACTCCTGTCGTACGGCATGCCTATCGCTTTGGCGTACCTTGTCCTGGCACGTATATAGAAGTATTCAACAGTGATGTTGAAGCGTTTGGCGGTTCGAATGTACAAAACGAAGGTAAATTAACGGCAAAAGCCGTGCCGATGCATGGCATGGATCAGTCCTTGGCATTGACCTTGCCGCCACTGGCAACGATTTACTTAAAACGAACAGAAGATATAGAAACGCAAAACACGCAGGATCATACACAAACAGAACTGAAAAAACGAATGAAACCTGTAAAAAAAGCAGCGAACCAAAAACAACGCAAAAAGACAGGAGCATCGCAGCAGACACAGGTTCATTTATAAGGAAGTGACATGGGTGAAACAGACAATACACAGAAAAAATAAGCAGAAAAAGGAGGGCGTATCGATGAAAAAGGTATTATTTGTCGCTTCAGAAGCCACACCTTTCATTAAGACCGGTGGGTTAGCTGATGTCATGGGAGCATTGCCTAAGGCACTCGCTGCCAAAGGAATGGATGTACGACTTGTTATTCCTAAATATAGTTTGATAAAAGAAGATTGGAAAGCCCGTATGAAACCGGTAACGAAAGGGATTGTTAATCTTGCTTGGCGGCAGTTATACTATGGCGTAGATGAAATCCAGTTAGATGGTGTTACGGTATACTTTATAGACAATGAATGGTATTTTAAACGAGATCGATTATATGGATTTGACGATGATGCCGAACGGTTTGCCTATTTTTGCCGTGCTGTCTTAACCATGTTGCCTCATGTAGGATTTCAGCCGGACATTATTCATTGCAATGACTGGCACACGGGGCTATTAGGTGTCTTCTTGAAAGAAGATTTTTATCATGATCCGTATTATGCCCGTATGAAAGTCATTTATACGATTCACAACTTAAAATATCAAGGTATCTATCCACCGATGATTATGCAGGATATTATTGGACTGCCGCAGGAATTATTTGATAATGGTAACTTGGAATGTGACGGCTGTGTCAACTATATGAAATCCGGCATGGTGTATGCCGATTCTATTACGACAGTCAGCCCAACGTATGCCCAAGAAATTACATATCCCTATTTTGGTGAACGACTGGACGGTTATATTCGGGATAATCAAGACCGCGTTCATGGTATTATCAATGGGTTGGATGAAACGGCGTATAATCCATCACTGGATTCTTTTATTCCGCAGACCTATACGGCAGATAATGCTCGCAGCGGCAAACGAATCAACAAAGATGCCCTGCGCCGTAAACTGGGACTACGAGTCAAACGGGGCGTACCTATGATTGCGATGGTATCGCGCCTTGTCGAAGATAAAGGGATGGACTTAGTTATCCGTATTATGGATGAACTCGTGGAAGATGATGTGCAGCTGGTTATTGTTGGTACCGGTGACGCTACATATGAACAAGCTTTCCGCGACTTGGCACAACGGTATCCGACGAAGGTATCAGCGAATATCTTATTCGACGAAGGATTGGCTCATCGTGTCTATGCGGCTTCGGATATCTTCCTCATGCCATCGCGGTATGAACCGTGCGGTTTGAGTCAGCTGATTGCGTTAAAATATGGTTCTATTCCGGTCGTACGGGAAACAGGCGGTTTGAAAGATACGGTCATTCCCTTTGATAAGCATACGGGAAGAGGCAATGGTTTTACGTTCCCCAATTTCAATGCCCATGAATTGCTGTTTACAGCAAAACGGGCATTAGGATATTATGAAGATACCATATTATGGGATCAGTTGGTCAAAAATGCCATGAATAGTGACTATAGTTGGAACCAATCGGCACAGGCCTATATCAATCTGTATCAATCTGTCATAACGCAATAAAAACGATATAAAAGGGCTGTTGCATGAATGCTGTACTAGGCATTCTGGGCAGCCTTTTTTATTCAGATAGGATCGATTACAGCATACTAGAAGGAGTTAGGCATGGAGTTAGGATTATATCATCATTCACAACAATTTTTTTATCGCTCTATATTTGGTGCGGTACCGACAGATGCGGTCATAACACTGCGTTTGCAGGCACAGAAGACGGCAAATATCCAACAGGCCGTTGTACGGCTTTGGCAAAGCGGCGTCGGCGAATCGCTCATTCCGATGACGTGGGACGAAGATGCAAAGGCTTTTACGGCACAACTTACAATGCCTGCCAAGGGATGTCTGCTTTGGTATTATTTTATCGTCCGTGGTGAAGAATATACTGTATATTATGGCAATAATGCAGACCAACTGGGTGGTGAGGGGATGACCTATGACCATGAACCGCCGTCCTATCAGATTACGGTATATGATACACAGACAACAACACCGGACTGGTTTAAACATGCCATTGTGTATCAGATTTTTCCAGATCGATTTTACCGTAGCCGTCATGGACACAGTACGCTATCTGGAAAACAGGGAGCTGTTATCCATAGCGATTGGAACGATACGCCAGCCTATTGGAAAAATGAAAAAGGCGAAATCTTGTATTATGATTTTTTTGGTGGCAATATAGCCGGTATAGAAGAAAAATTATCCTATCTCAAAGACTTGGGCATTACGGCTATATATTTGAACCCGATTTTTGAAAGTGTTAGTAATCATCGGTACAGTACGGCAGATTATCATCGCGTCGATCCTTTCTTGGGAACGAATGAAGAATTTGCTTCATTTTGCCAAAAAGCCAAAGCCATGGGGATTGCTGTGATTCTCGATGGTGTTTTTAGCCATACCGGCGCAGACAGCATCTATTTCAATCGCTTCCATCATTATGACAGCGTAGGTGCGTATGAATCGCGTGAATCGCCGTACTATTCATGGTTTCGTTTTACAGATTATCCCGATACCTATGAATCTTGGTGGGGTGTGGCAGATTTACCGAACGTAGACGAAACGGATCCGTCTTATATGAATTTTATCATTCATGATGCCAACAGTGTACTCCGTTATTGGATGGACCAAGGCATCAGCGGTTGGCGACTTGATGTCATTGATGAATTGCCTGTGCCGTTTTTGCGTGATTTTTATCGGACTATGAAACAAGAAAATCCCCAAGCCGTTCTCATTGGGGAAGTGTGGGAAGATGCGTCCAATAAAATCAGCTATGGCGAACAACGAGAATATCTGTGCGGTCATGATATAGACAGTGCCATGAACTATGCCTTACGGAACATCCTCGTCAATTTTTTATTGGGACATACAGATGCGGCGCGCATGCAACGAGAATGGATGCATCTCGTGGAAAATTATCCTGCCGAACATGGGTATGCCATGCTT
>CALBLM010000075.1 GCA_937895695.1 uncultured Megasphaera sp. | reverse complement strand
TGGGCATGGTAGCCGAAAAGAGAAGTGTCTGTCGTGTATCCGGTGTGGCAGACATAATTAGATTAATATCTTCAATAAAGCCCATGTCGAGCATTTCATCGGCTTCATCCAATACAATGGTAGATAAATGATTCAGACTAATAGTGCCTCGTTTCATATGATCAATCAGGCGTCCTGGCGTAGCAACGACAATCTGCGGGCATTTGCGCAGACGGCGAAGCTGGCGTTCCATATCTTGACCGCCATAAATAGGAATCGTCTGAATCGGTGTAAATTGTGCTAAATGATTTAATTCTTCTGCTACCTGCATTGCTAATTCACGAGTTGGTGAGAGGATAACAGCTTGAATATCCTTCGTTGGTTCTGCAGCAAGAATTTTTTCTAATACAGGAATACCATAAGCCGCTGTTTTGCCAGTACCGGTCTGTGCTTGACCAATCATATCTTTACCGGCCATAGCTACAGGGATGGCCCCGGCCTGAATAGGAGTAGGTTCTTCAAATCCCATTTCATTAAGGGCTTGGATAATCACGTCACTAATATTTAAACTTTGAAATTTTTCTAACATGGAATCCTCCTTTTGTATAACTTTTTTATTATATCATTGCCATAGGCAAAAAGATAGGGTAAACCTTGATTATAGAATACAAGAACAATATATTGTTTAAGTTAATTTGATACGCAAAGGGCATATAGGCAAAGGGCATACATTATACTAAGAATATGTGGGGACATAAAATAAATGTTATTAGTATAAAAAATGAGATATAGACTAAAACTAAAGCAAATAGTTGCAAAACAGGAGTCAATCACGGTATAATGTATAATTGAAAATAAAATGACTAGAATATTGCAATTGGAGGGCTCAATCGGTGTTTAATAAACTATTTCAGAGATTACTCGGCAATAATACCGAACACGAATTAAAAAAAATGCGACCTATTGTGCAGCAGATTAATGACTTAGAACCGAAACTGACGGCACTCAGCGATTCATCGCTACAAGAAAAGACGTTTGAATTCAAAAAACGGTTGGCCGCAGGTGAAACATTAGATGATTTACTGCCGGAAGCATTTGCAGTTGTTCGCGAAGCATCACGGCGCGTTACAGGCATGCGTCATTTTGATGTACAGCTGCTGGGCGGCATCGTGCTGCACCGTGGTGATATTGCGGAAATGCGTACTGGTGAAGGCAAGACGTTAGTTGCTACGCTGCCAGTATATTTAAATGCCTTGACCGGTAAAGGCGTTCATGTTGTAACGGTAAATGATTACTTGGCAACCCGTGACAGTGAAGAAATGGGGCAGATTTATAAGTTTCTTGGTTTATCTGTTGGCTTAATCGTTCATGATTTGACGTATGAACAACGCCGTCGAGCTTATAATTCAGATATTACATATGGTACCAACAATGAATTTGGGTTTGATTATCTGCGTGATAATATGGTTATCAGCAAAGATCAAATGGTACAGCGTCCGTTGAATTATTGTATCGTCGATGAAGTAGACTCCATTCTTATTGATGAAGCTCGTACACCGCTTATTATTTCCGGACCAGGAGAAAAATCGACTGATTTATATTATACCTTGGCAAATATCATCAAAACCTTTGATAAAGATGACTATACGATGGATGAAAAACAAAAAACAATTGCGCCTACTGATTCGGGTGTAGCCAAAGTAGAAAAAATGATGGGTATTACGAATATGTTCGATAATGAACATCTTGATTTAAACCATCTTGTCATTCAGGCACTGCGTGCACGGTTTATGATGCATCGAGATAAAGACTATGTCGTTAAAAACGGTGAAATTGTTATTGTCGATGAATTTACGGGCCGACTGATGTTTT
>CALBLM010000074.1 GCA_937895695.1 uncultured Megasphaera sp. | reverse complement strand
CGGCGTACAAAGTTGTACCGATTAGCCGGACTATATATGCGGATATGCGGACGCCTGTAGAAGTACTGCGAATTTTAAAACATATCAGTTCGCGGTGTTATTTACTGGAAAGCATGGAAGATTCGCAGCGGTGGGGACGATATACCTTTCTTGGTTATGATCCGCAGATGGAAATTATTTGTAAAGATAATGTAGTACATTTAAAAGCAGGAACGGATGTCACTGTGAAGACAACCCATCCGGATACGTTTATCCGTCAAATTTTAGCGGATAATACGTCGCCGCGTATTGAAGGGCTTCCTAATTTTACGGGTGGTTTAGTTGGTTATTTTTCGTATGATTATATCAAATACGCTGAACCTTCGTTGCAGTTGCAAGCTGATGATGATGAACAGATTCCTGATTATGATTTACTTCTCTTTGAAAAGGTTATTGTTTTTGATAATCTTAAACAAAAGATAATTTTGATCGCCAATGTGCGGTTAGACGATTTAGAAGCAAACTATCATAAAGCTGTATTGGAATTGGAACAGATGGAACAACTGATACGTCATGGGGAAAAAGCACAACCGGAACCGCTGCAGCTGCAAAGTGATTTTAAGCCGTTATTTCAGAAAGACGCATACTGCCAAATGGTGGAAAAAGGCAAGCAGTATATTCGAGAAGGTGATATTTTTCAGGTCGTTTTATCCAATCGGCTAGAAGCCAAAGCAACAGGCAGTTTATTTGATACGTATCGCGTATTACGGACGTTAAATCCATCGCCGTATATGTTCTATTTTGCAGGGGATGATATGGAGTTGGCCGGTTCTTCTCCTGAAACATTGACACGTTTGCAGGATGGCAAGTTATTTACATTTCCCTTGGCAGGAACACGACCGAGAGGTAAAACGGCTGAAGAGGATAAAGCACTAGAACAAGAATTATTGAAAAATGAAAAAGAATTAGCGGAACATAATATGTTGGTTGATTTGGGACGCAATGATTTAGGCCGCGTCAGTGAATTCGGCAGTGTCCATGTAGAACAATACTTAAATGTTCTTCGTTTCTCTCATGTCATGCATATTGGTTCGACTGTTAGCAGTACGATTCGCAGTGATAAAACAGCCGTCGATGCTATTGGATCCGTATTGCCGGCCGGTACTTTATCAGGAGCACCTAAAATTAGAGCTTGCCAGATTATTGATGAACTGGAACGAGAAAAACGAGGCGTTTATGGCGGTGCCATTGGCTATATTGATTTTCGCGGCAATATGGATACTTGCATTGGCATTCGCTTGGCATATAAAAAAGGAAATCGATTGTTTGTCCGCTCAGGGGCAGGAATTGTTGCTGACAGTGTGCCGGAACAGGAATATCAAGAATGCTTAAATAAAGCGAAAGCCGTTATTTTGGCAGTAAAACAGGCAGATGGAGGGTTGGACTAATGATTGTACTAATTGATAATTATGATAGCTTTTCCTACAACCTCTATCAGTTGCTGGGACAGTTTGATACGGATATCACCGTAGTACGAAATGATGAAAAAACAGTAGAAGAAATAGAAGCGATGCATCCGGACCATATTGTTGTATCGCCCGGACCGGGTCGTCCGTCTGAAGCCGGCATTTGTGAACAAGCCATTCTTTATTTTGCCGGAAAAATTCCGCTGTTAGGTGTTTGCTTAGGCCATCAGGCAATTTGTGAAGCCTTTGGTGGTACCATTACGTATGCGAAACAATTAATGCATGGCAAACAATCTGTTGCGACTATTGTTAGAGACAGTCCTCTTTTTAAAGGATTGCCCAAAGAATTTGACGTAGGGCGATACCATTCGCTGGCTGCCGATACAGCAACATTACCGGATGAATTAAATATATTGGCTGAAACGGCTGATAAGGAAATTATGGCAGTAGGTCATAAGACATATCCTCTGTATGGTTTGCAATTCCATCCGGAATCGATTTTGACGCCACAAGGGCCGATTATTATTCAAAATTTTCTGCAAATTGCCAAGTAATAAGACGATATAGGAGGGGCAATGATGATACGAGAAATGACTGCAAAACTGATAAATCATGCTGATTTGTCAGGAAGTGAAACACAGCAGGTTATTGATGAAATTATGAACGGTCAGACAACACCCGTTCAGACAGCGGCTTTTTTAACAGCCTTGCAGGCTAAAGGTGCGACGATTGAAGAAATTACGGCATGTGCTCGGGCCATGCGGTCTCACGCAACTGCTGTTCAGGCTCCGGAAGATTTGTTGGAAATTGTAGGAACCGGCGGTGATAAATCCAATTCTTTTAATATTTCGACAACATCTAGTTTTGTCTGCGCAGCTGGCGGATGCAAGGTTGCAAAGCATGGGAATCGGGCAGCTACCTCCAAAAGCGGGGCAGCTGATGTGTTAGAAGCGTTGGGGGCACAGATTAGTTTAGAACCGGCAGCTTGTGTCGATTTACTGAATCGTGTGGGATTCTGTTTCTTTTTTGCACAACGCTATCATAAAGCGATGAAATATGTAGGACCGGTTCGCAAAGAACTGAGTATTCCGACGGTATTTAATGTACTAGGGCCGCTTACCAATCCAGCCCATGCAGATCATCAAGTACTGGGTGTATATGATGAATCATTAGTGGAACCGCTAGCGCATGTGTTGCATGCGTTAGGTGTAAAAAAAGGAATGGCTGTATTTGGTACGGATAGAATGGATGAAATATCCGCATCGGCTCCGACAAAAGTATGTGAATTTACAGGTGATACGTTTACGACCTATACGATTGAACCGGAACAATTTGGGTTAGTACGCGGCAAAAAAGCCGATATTGTTGGCGGTACGCCGCAGGAAAACGCAGCAATTACGCGAAGCGTCCTGCAAGGTGAACAGAGTACACGACGTACGGCAGTTGTTTTAAATGCCGGAGCTGGTTTATATGTAGCCGGTAAAGCTCCTACTTTGGAACAAGGCATTCGGTTGGCAGAACATCTCATTGATAGCGGCAAGGCTTATGAAACGCTGCAAAAATTCATTACCTTAAGCCAGCAGGAAAACTAGGAGGTCCTATGATACTCGATGACATTACGGCAGCCGTGGCAAAACGACTGCAAGAAGATAAAAAGAATGTTTCGCTAGAAGAAATGAAACGACGTGCCTTGGAAGCTCCTAAAAAAGAAAATTATCCGTTTGAACAAAACTTATCGGAAAAGGGATTGTCTTTTATTTGTGAAGTGAAACGGGCTTCGCCGTCTAAGGGATTGATTGCTCCAAATTTTCCGTATGTAACCATTGCAACGGAATATGAACAAGCAGGAGCAGCGGCTGTTTCTGTTTTGACAGAACGAGATTATTTTCAAGGAAATGCTTCGTATTTACAGGAAATCGCTGCGGCAATTCATATTCCTGTACTACGTAAAGATTTCATCATCGATGAATATCAGATTTATGAAGCCAGAGCAATTGGTGCTTCCGCTATTTTATTAATATGTGCGATTCTTGATGATCAGACATTATCTCGATTCTTTCAATTAGCTGATTCCTTAGGCCTATCTGTTTTGGTAGAAGCCCATGACGAAGAAGAAGTTCATCGGGCAATTGCTGCGGGAGCTCGTATTATTGGTGTTAATAATCGTAATTTAAAAGATTTTACCGTATCCTTGGATAATAGTCGGCGATTACGCAAGTTGGTTCCTGATTCGATTTTATTCGTTGCCGAAAGTGGCATCAAGACAGCAGCAGATACAGCGCAACTGCGACAGTTTGGCGTTAATGCCGTATTGATTGGCGAAACGTTGATGCGGAGCGATGATAAAAAAGGAATGTTACAGAAATTGGCAGGATGTAACGATGACAAAGATTAAACTTTGCGGCCTGAAACGAGCATGTGATATAGCATGGGCTAATGAATTTCAACCAGACTATGCAGGATTTGTTTTTGCCGGGACTAAACGGCGTGTTACGGATGAAATGGCACGGCAATTGCGAAATCAGTTATCGAAAACGATTCCTGCTGTAGGTGTATTTGTCAACGAACCGATAGCGCACATTACGGCGTTAGTACAAAATGGAACGATTCAGCTCGTACAGCTCCATGGACAAGAAGATGATTCGTATATACAGCAACTGAGACAATATGTACAAGTACCGGTAATACAAGCTTTTTCTATACGTACTATAAATGATGCAAAAAAAGCGCAGCAAAGCAGTGCTGATTATATACTACTGGACCAAGGTGCAGGCGGAACAGGACAGCCTTTTGATTGGTCCGTGTTGCAACATATGACAAGACCGTATTTTCTCGCCGGCGGCCTGACCATAGAAAATGTAGAACAGGCTCTTTCGTATCATCCGTATGCAGTAGATGTCAGCAGCGGTATAGAAACGAACGGCGTCAAAGATAAAGAAAAAATAAAAACATTTATGGCGCATGTACGTCGTGCAGCGTCACAGGAGGGAATAGAATGACAACAGGAAGATTTGGCCCCTTTGGTGGTCAGTATATACCAGAAACATTAATGAATGAAATTCATCGATTGGAAAAAGCATATAATCATTATAAACATGATCCGGCATTTCAAATGGAACTGCAGGATTTACTCGATAATTATGCCAACCGACCATCGCTGCTGTATTATGCGGAAAAAATGACAAAAGACTTAGGCGGTGCCAAAATTTACCTCAAACGAGAAGACTTGAATCATACTGGCGCGCATAAGATTAATAATGCCCTTGGTCAATGCTTATTGGCAAAGAAAATGGGTAAGACTCGGGTTATTGCTGAAACAGGGGCAGGACAGCATGGTGTTGCCACGGCGACAGCCGCTGCGTTTATGGGATTGGAATGCGAAGTATTTATGGGCGAAGAAGATACGATTCGTCAGGCCTTGAATGTATATCGCATGGAATTGTTAGGTGCTAAAGTACATCCGGTCAAATCAGGTACACGGGTTCTTAAAGATGCTGTAAACGAAGCAATGCGTGAATGGGTTAGCCGTGTGGATGACACCCATTATGTCATTGGATCGACCATGGGGCCTCATCCATTCCCAATGATGGTTCGAGATTTCCAATCGGTTATTAGCCGCGAAGCACGGCAGCAAATTTTAGAAAAAGAAGGAAAACTTCCGAATGCGGTTATTGCCTGTGTTGGTGGTGGCAGTAATGCCATGGGCATGTTTTATAATTTTATCAATGATAAAGATGTTAAATTAATCGGTTGTGAAGCAGCTGGTAAAGGCATTGATACGAAGCTGCACGCTGCAACGATTTCTAAGGGAACCGTAGGCATTTTCCATGGCATGAAATCTATTTTCTGCCAGAATGACCAGGGCCAGATTGATGAAGTATATTCGATTTCAGCCGGCTTAGATTATCCTGGCATTGGGCCGGAACATGCATATTTATATAAAAGCGGGCGCGCTCAATACGTACCGGTAAAAGATGATGAAGCTGTTGCTGCTTTTGAATACTTAGCTAAGACAGAAGGGATTATTTGCGCCATTGAAAGTGCCCATGCCGTCTATGAAGCCATGCAGTTAGCACCTAAAATGGGTAAAGATGAAAGTATGATTGTTTGCTTGTCCGGACGAGGCGATAAAGACGTAGCAGCGATTGCAAGATATAAAGGGAGGGACTTACATGAGTAAGATTGGAAATGCCTTTAAAAATGGCAAAGCGTTTATTGGATTTTTGACAGGCGGTGATCCGTCTATTGAAAAAAGCTATGAATACATTATGACAATGGTCAAAGCCGGTGCTGATTTAGTAGAAATAGGGATTCCTTTTTCCGATCCTATTGCCGAAGGCGTCGTTATTCAGGAAGCCAATATTCGAGCATTGTCTGTAAATACTCGTCTGGAAGATGTATTCCGCCTTGTTGAAATGGTACGTAAAGAATCGGATGTACCTCTTGTTTTTCTAACGTATGTCAATCCCATTTATAATTATGGTAAAGATGCGTTCTTTGCGAAATGTCAAGAAATCGGCTTAGATGGTGTCATTATACCGGATATGCCTTTTGAAGAACGACAGGAATGCGCACAGGAAGCAAAAGCACATGGTATTGATATTATTTCCATGATTGCTCCTACATCGAAAGATCGTATTAAAGAAATTGCACAAGTTGGCGAAGGCTTCCTCTATATTGTTTCATCCTTGGGTGTAACAGGTACGCGGAGTAAAATTACAACGAACTTAAAAGAAATCATTGATACCGTAAAAGAAGTGACAGATGTACCTTGTGCCGTAGGCTTTGGTATCAATACGCCGGAACAAGCCGAAAAAATTGCTCATGATGCTGACGGTGTTATTGTAGGTAGTGCCATTGTTAAAATTATTGCTAAATACGGTGCCAAAGCAGCTCCGCATATTGAAGCGTATGTTAAATCCATGAAAGAAGCTACCATGCGGGGCAATAAATAATCTTTTAGGGATGACGATTATGGATAGGCGTCTTTTATACATAGAAATGTCAGGGTATTGATAGGTCAAAAGCCTTGTAAGATTGCAACTTACAAGGCTTTTTCGTATGCTTTTTTACTTAGTTTTTACATTTCGCGTTGATTTTATTGACAGCGTATTTTCAGGTGTATATACTAAAAATGGTTTAATTGTGAGACTTAGGGGAGCGCCTTGGTCTTGCTATATGGCAGTATGTATACACCTATTAATGACCAACATGCGAGGGAGTCCGTATACCGGATTGAGAGGATGCCAAAGCATCGACCGTGGAAGTGGTATTTCTATGCCCTTTGCAATAGTATGATAGGTGAAGGAGGGCTGGAAAGCTCTTCTTTTTTTGTATTTATATGTATATAAGGAAGAATGGAGTGGTTTGCAATGAAATTATGGAAAGCCCTGACAGTCGTGGGGATGATGGTGTGTTTGATGTTGAGTGGATGCGGCAGTCATGAATCCACAGATAGTAAGCATGTCAAAGAATTGAAAATTGCCATTTCCCCCTATCAAGATGCAGATACGATGAAAACAGCAACAGAACCGCTGGGAAAAATGATTCAGGATAAAATGAAAGAAAAGGGGTATACGATTGATAAGGTAACCATGAATGTCGGCACGTCGTATGGTGCTGTTGGGGAAGCCTTAAGTTCCGGCAGTGCCGATATGGGATTTATTTCGGGAGCTACGTATGTTGCATATGATCAGGATGTCGATGTGTTATTGACAGCATTGCGCCAAGGCATTGATAAGGATACGGATGATTTGACCGTATGGAATAATGGATCGAAAGAAGCCTTTACAAATAATCTTGTAACTTATTATCGTTCGGCCATTGTTGTTGGTCCGAGCCCTAAAGGACAAGCCATACTGCAAAAAGTAAAAAATGGTCAACAGCCAACATGGGAAGAATTAAATAATCTTACGTGGGCTGTTATGAGTCCGGCTTCGGCATCGGGATATTTGTATCCGTCTTTGTATTTGAAAGAACATTACGGCAAAAAGATTTCTGATTTGGCCCATGTGGTACAATCTGATTCATATACTACGTCGACAGCACGTTTAGCATCCGGGCAAGTCGATGTACTGGTCGCATATTCGCATATTCGCGCGCATATGGCGGATAAATGGCAGTCTGTATTTGGCGGTACCGGTGATATTTGGTCACAAACCGGCGTCATTGGCGTTACTGGCAAAATATATAATGATACCGTCAGCGTCAGCAAAACATCTCAAGTTATGCAGGACGAAGGATTCCGTAAGGCTCTTGGTGAATCATTGATTGAAATTGGTAAAACAGAGGACGGTTTAAAGGTATTAAAAACCTTAGGCCATAAAGGATATGATTGGGCAAAGCGTGAAGATTATGATGGTGAACGAACGGTACAGAAAGAATTAAAATCATAATGTATATATTAGAAACAAAACAGGTACGGCAAGAATATAAAAAAGGACATACGATTCTTAATAATATTTCTTTGCAAGTACCGAAAGGACAATTTCTATCTATTATTGGTCCTAGCGGTGCCGGTAAAACGACGCTGCTGCGGCTTTTTAATGGCATGGTGCAACCGTCGTCCGGTGAAGTATGGGTAGATGGTATCCGATTTGACACATTGCGAGGAACAAAAAGACGAAAGGTTCAGCAAAAAATAGGTATGATTTTTCAGGATTTTTGTTTGGTTGAAGAAACAACAGCCCTTCAAAATGTGCTCAATGGGGCGTTGGCAGAGCTGCCGTTTTGGCGTGTTTTGACAGGACGTTTTCCAAAATCATATCAAGAAAAAGCCATGCAGTGTTTGCAACAAGTTGGATTGGAAGATAAAGCACAAGATATAACAGGACATCTTAGTGGGGGGCAAAAACAGCGAGTCGCTATAGCCAGGGCCTTGATGCAGAATGCAGCTGTTTTGTTGGCAGATGAACCAGCAGGAGCCTTAGATCCTTGGACAGCGCATCAGATTTTGTCATTATTACAGGATTTGCAGCAAAAAACGGGATTGACCATTGTTATGAATAGCCATAGTGTACAGCAGGCATGTCAATTTTCACAGCGTATTGTGGGCATTAGGCAAGGGAAAATCATGCGTGATGATTTTATTGAGGCATGGAGCAATAACGATTTTGCCGAGGTGTATGGAGGCCATGGTTATGAACCATAATAAGGTAAAAGCGACGTTGGGATGGGCCGTCTTTATAGGTATGTGTGTCCTATCTGTTATAACAACCCATAGTTCTGCCGTAGTACTGTTGAAACGGGGGAGTCGCTTTTTTGATATTACCGGTCAAATGATACCGCCTGCCTGGGCATATAGCAGTGTTGTGCTGCAACCGTTATGGGCGACGATACAAATGTCTTTTGCCGGAACGGTATTGGGCGCTTGTTTTGGTTTCATAGGAGCTATGTTGGCAAATTCATATATCAACCGGATTAGTTGGCTGCGTTGTTTTCTTAAAGGGCTGATTCACTTAGTTCGGACGATTCCCGCCTTGATTTTGGCATTGTTTTGTACGTTTTTAGTTGGCTTAGGCGCGTTGGCAGGTTCTTTGGCATTAACAATATATACTACGGCAGTTCTTGCCCGTATGGGATTCGAAGATATGGAAAATATGAATACCCAATCTGCCCGGGCCTTAGAAGCTGCTGGATGCGGTGTGTGGAGAGCCTTTGTACGGACGATTTTGCCGGCAGTATTGCCGGGATATATGACAAATGTCTTATATATGCTAGAAGCCAACGTGCGTCATGCTGCTATTTTGGGATACGTTGGGGCTGGTGGTATTGGGCTGCTTCTCAATGAACAGCTGGCATGGCGGCAATATAGTCAAGTCGGCATGATTATTTTTTTACTGTTTCTCGTTGTTGTGGCAGCAGAAAGTATCAGCGAATGGTTGCGGCGTGTCGTATCTCGGCAAACAGTGATTCCTCAGGTTATCAAAATGGGTATATATGCAGGCGTTGGTGGATTATTTATTTCTTCGCTAGCTACAATGCCGTGGACGATAGAAACGACAGGATGGCATGCAGCTCATATGATTTTGAGCGGTCTTATATGGCCGAATATGGATATGTTGTTTTCATTAGCCCATGATGATGTGCCGTATTTAATGTATGAAACGGCATGTATTGCTTTTTTGGGAACCTTGGGAGGCATTGTGATTGCGGCATTGTTTTCATTTGCTGCTAGTTTTCGAATCATGCCTCATCCTATTGCGCTATGGTTTCGTGTGATGCTATTGGCTATTCGTACGATACCCGTTTTTGTATATGCACTCATGTGGATTCGTGTTACCGGGCCGGGCCCGTTTGCCGGCGTAATGACATTACTTGTATGCAGTATTGGACTGCTTTCTAAACGGTTTCTTATTGCGATTGATGAAATGGATATGCGTCCGTTTTTAGCATATCGGGCTATGGGCATATCGATAGCAGCTGCCATTCGATATGCCGTACTGCCTCAGCTGAAGGGCCCTTATGTATCAGCCGTATTATATCGGTTGGATATCAATCTACGGGATGCGGCTGTGTTGGGGTTGGTTGGTGCCGGTGGTATTGGTACACCGCTTATTTTGGCAATGAATCAATATAAATGGCCAGAAGCTGGCGCACTGCTGTGGGGCATGATTATTCTTGCGGCTGGTATAGAAATGCTCTCGGAAAAGAGCCGCCATCATGTTGAATAAAAAAGAAACTCTCTCTGTCATCTAGACGATGTGATAGAGAGAGTTTTTTTGAGGCATTTCCTCAAATGCAAAGCCGATTTACTTGCGTATTGATGAAAAGGTGTTATATAATTAAGTGTATCTGTATATATAAAAGACGATATATAGTTAAGAAGGTTTTTATTTGCAAAGAAAAGGGGCTGTGATATGTATCACATAAGTGTTTTGACAGGCCGTCAAGATGAGGATGATTTTGGAGAGCGGCTGCGTGATATAGCACGCGTTGAATACTGCTCATCAACAGACGAAGAAACGATGGCTGATCGATTGGAAGATGCGGATATAATTATTTGTAAATCGGAAAAAATTACAGGTTCGTTGATAGAACGGTTGGATGACTTGAAACTAATTGTGATTTTAT
>CALBLM010000073.1 GCA_937895695.1 uncultured Megasphaera sp. | reverse complement strand
GGAAGCATTTCCTATTCGCACCTTTTTGGATACCCACGATTACATGAAACGTTCCGCATTATATGCCGAAAACCATGACGCCAAGTTTGCTAATCTCCAAGCAGTTCAGTTAAATCCTGCAAACTACCCGAATACAGTCATCATGATAATTGGCGAATCCGAAACACGGACATTAATGAACGCTTATGATCCCAATCATGTACCGAATACACCCTGGCTTACATCGGAAAAACAAAATCCGGATTTTACTCTATTTACCAATGTATATAGCTGCGTATGGTATACCGTTCCGGTCTTGGAACATGCGTTAACTGAATCTAACTTCTACAACAATAAAGAATTTAACCAATCCATTTCAGTGATTGATATGGCAAAAAAAGCCGGTTATAAAACATACTGGTTCAGCAACCAAGGTTCTGTCGGCGTAGCCGATACGCCAATTTCCTTGGTAGCCAATACAGCCGATGTAGCCGAATGGGTCGACCGGGATTTGAAGGAATCTACACTTGACGGTGCATTGCTTCAATTTTTACAAAAAGTAGATCCTAATGAAAAGAACTTTATTGTCCTTCATCTCATGGGCAGCCATATCGAATATCGTAACCGATATCCTGCAGAATTCCAGCATTTCAATGACGGCGAAGTCAATGGACAAGCCGATTTTGATAATACTGTTTTATATACAGACTGGGTATTATCCCAAATTTTTGATTATGCGCAAAAAAATCTGAACTTGGATGCAATGATATATTTCTCTGATCACGGCAGTGATCCTGATACTGGCCGGCAACCAGATGGTGCCAGCTTTAAAGTTCTTCGTATTCCTATGTTCTGCTATTTGTCTAAAGAATATCAACAGCGCAATCCGCAAATTGTTTCTACAATCAAAGCACATAAAGATAAATACTTTACAAATGACTTAGAATATGAATTTATTTGCGGCATTTTGAATATGCAGTCTCCCAACTATGATCCATCGTATAGTTTGGCTTCTCCTCAATGGAAACTGGAACGAAAAGATTTAGTTACTCGCTTTGGCAAAACAAGCTTAATGGAAGATACAGAATATTAATTCTATATGCATACTAAAACACACACCTACTATCCATCAATGGACAGTAGGTGTGTGTTTTTTTTACTATCTTTATTCTTCTTCGGCTCTAAAGCGATATCCATTTCCCCATACCGTTTCAATCGCCGTAAAGGGCGGTTTGACACGGTTCAGTTTGTCCCGCAATCGGTTCACATGAACTGTCACCGTTGCTAATTCACCAAAGGCATCTAAATGCCAAATCATTTCAAACAAATATTTTTTAGAAAATACCTGATTGGGATGCCGTGCTAAAAATGCCAGTAGATTAAATTCTTTAATCGTTAGCATAATTTCTTTTTTTCCACGAAAAACTTGATGACGCTTAACAAAAATACGCAGATCCCCTGTCTGAATATCCGGTTCGCTATCATCCGCTTCTTGCCGCTCCCCAAGCAGTCGTTGATGCAGTTCCAGGTGTGCTCTCAATCTTGCCAGCATCACCGATGGATTAAAGGGTTTTACAATATAATCATCAGCCCCTGCAGCAAATCCTCTGATCACTTCTTCATCACTATTTTTTGATGTCGTAAAAAGAATGGGTATATTGCTGATGTTGCGTAGTTTTTGACACAACATATATCCATCCGTATCCGGAAGATTTACGTCTAACAATACAGCATCTATACTTTTCTTGTCAAATGCTTTTACCCCTTCTTTTCCTGTTGTCGCAATGCTCACGGTAAATCCGTTCGATTCTAGAAAATCTTTTTCCAATGCAGCCAGCATGCTGTCATCTTCAATTACTAATACATGCGCCATATAACTCACCCCTCAGAGTTTTTTTATTTAAACGCCTATTTTCCTAACTGCAGCCGACGAAATCCATAGTCCAGGATTGCCGGAGCATCTTCCCAACGATTATCGTCATTAAACAGCACAACCGCCAAGGTTTGGCCATTTCTGGTTGCCGATGCCACTAAGCATTCACCGGCAGCATTGGTAAAGCCTGTTTTAACACCGTTGGCCCCAGCATAACTACTCGTCAGAAAATGATTCGTCGTCGTTACATGTTTCGGATTACGACCGTCTAAATATTTTACATCATACGCTTTTAAGCTTACAATATAACGAAATTCAGGAAAATTTTTCAATCCATACGCGGCCATTTTAGCCATATCCACAGCCGTCGTATAATGTTTAGCAGCTGTTAAGCCATTCGGATTGACAAAATGCGTATGCGCAGCCCCCATTTTCTTTGCTTCGGCATTCATCATTTCCGCATATCCTGCTACCGATCCCCCTAATGTTTCGGCCACAGCTACGGCTGCATCATTGCCGGAGACGACCATCATCCCTCGCAAGGCTTCTCGCACCGTTAACTGATCTCCCGGTGCAATACCAAGGGATGAAGGCTCGATATTCGCTGCATAGGAAGAAATTTTCAACGGTTCATCCAATTTATCCGCACATTGATCCAAAGCCGTAATCAGCGTTACGATTTTGGTTGTGCTCGCCGGATGCATCCATTTCGTAGGATTTTGCTGATATAATATCTTTCCCGTATTGACATCAATCAAACATGCCGCTTCTGCCCCCGTTGTCGGTGTTGCTGCCTGCACAGCCATCGTAATGACAGATATCATCAACAAGGCTGCTGTCATCAAACTGGTTACAATATTCTTTTTACACCGAAAATTCATGCGCTACACTTCCTTATACTAAAACTATAAAACATGTATCTTTATTATATATAGTTAAAAAGCCTAACATATATAATACCATTATTATATTTTCAATTATCTTCTCTGTCAATTTCACACAAAAAACAAAAAGGCGCTGAATTTTCAGCGTCTTTTTATATGCTATATGTTTATATCTGCGTGAAACAGCTCTTTGCCAAGCGTTTGTATCCAAAACCCCAGCAATTGTCCATACGTATTCTTTCCTTCAGCGGATGAAGCTGCCTGCATGACATAAGTCATCATATGCTGGGCCCACGAATATCCAAAGCGCTCAAATTTTCCGGTATCATTCATATTGGGCAGTCGGTGTAACAACGGCAAAAAAATATCTTCCGTCACTTCTCGTACTTTGGGAGTAATTTCATAGGTATATCCCATTCCCTTGCGTTCTCGTTCCATAAAAACCAGTGACAGATTTTCTTTGTGATGCATATCTTGGGTATAATCTACATGATACGCTTCCAATGGCAGTTTTTCTTTATCTGCATCTTTGATAAGCTGATAGGCTCCGTATTTGATGATTTCATACAACCGATCATCATACTGGCTTTCCATTTCGATAATTTTTTCTCGCCATTCCCCCCAAGTCAGTGCGGCTCGACACACATAGTCATCAAAAGAAGGTTCACCTAAAAAATCACATACTTCCTGCGATGTTACAGGCACTTTGGGATCAGGGATATGCCAAACCATCCACTTTTCCCTTCGATTTATATATAAGCATGGACTTTCTACATGAATCGACTCATGGCAATGGGGACACTCATAAAAAAACAGTGTTTCATCTGTCAGTACACGTTCTCGTAATTGGGGACTGTTTATCCCGTCAATACAATCCCATGTTTGAAACATTCCCTTTCCATGACACGCAGGACATGTCAGTTCCAGTACGTTTTCATGCGTTCCAACTGTCTTCATTTCTTACTCCTGTTCTTGGCAGTAATTGGGCAAAATTTCATCCATCCCATCGCTGTTTTGGACTTGCATTTCCGTTTCTGCATACGTCTGCATAACAGCATCCGCCGTTTTTTCGATATCCATAATACTACGCGGCTGCGCCATATCTAAAAATAAACGCAGTATTCTCGTCATGCTATGCACTCGTTCAGCCAGTGCAATGGGATCCGGCTTATCCGATTCAACGCGAATCATGACTAATGAAATGGCTGCTTCTTCTATCATGGCTGCCAATTCGTCTTTATGCGCTTCATTTAAATGACGAAGCCAAAACATAACAGCCGCCCGTGTGTAAACATCCTGCATCATTTGATCGGTACAAACTAAATCAATACGGCTCAGAGACATCCCTTCGGTCATAATGATAGGAATGATGGCGCTGGCTGCGCGCTGCCGAGGATAGCGTTTGTCTTCTGTGCTGATAGACGTAAACGCTATATAATGTAGATTCGCTTCTTCTGCAAGTTGTAAACTCTTTCGATAGCAAGAAATCAGTTCTTCTTCTTCATCCCGTTTTCCGCCGACCCAAATAGGCCCTACAGCATGAATAACAAACTTAGCCGGTAATTTATAGCCCTTTGTCATTTTCGCTTCGCCTGTATGACATCCCTGCAACGCACGGCATGCTGCCGTCAACGAAATGCCGCCTGCGTGATGAATTGCAATATCTACGGTACCGCTCATTCCCAATAAATTGGAGCTAGCCGAATTGACAATCGCATCAGCGTTCCATGTTGTTATATCACCTAATAATATCCGAAACTGCATGAAATCACATCCTTTACTGCATGCAATACTATATCGTATTATACCATACTTTATATCATTTCCACTATGTCGAGACACTATTTTATAAATGTGCTAATGGCTTTCTTTAAATTTTCTACAGCCTGTAAATCGCTTTTCTTTACAGCATCAACAATACAATGATCAATATGGTCTTTTAAGATGACCTTGCTGACACTGACAATAGCAGAATCAACCGCTGCCAACTGTACTAATACCTCGCTGCAATCCCGTCCATCCTCTACCATTCTTCGAATGGCTTCCAAATGACCGCTAACACGAGCTAATCGATTTAGGACTATCTTGGTTTGTTCATGACTGTGCCGATGGGGCGAATGACAATGGGATACCCATGCATCAGTACACACTGTGTCTGCCTCTTCCTGATAATGTACATAGGGGATTTCCATCTGCTTAACCACTTTAACTAGATACAACAAATCCGTATCCATCGCAATTTGCACAGTAAATCCCGCGCTGATAAGTTGTGCTTCCAACACATCTACCGGTGGCAGTAGACAGCCGGATGCATCATCTTGATGAATGCGATTTACTTTAGACCGCGGCATGTCATGCATAATAACCAGCATGCCATTATCTTTCAATGCATGATTCATTTTTTTTATAAAATCACGGCTATGTTGGCTGATATGCGGATATACATTAAGACAAACAATTGCATCATACTGATTATCCGGCAGCGAACATTTTACAATATCTTTTTCTACAAAAGAAATCTGCTGCATCTGGGAAAACTTTTCTTTTGCCTTATCCAACATCTGCCGTGAATAGTCCAGTGCGTCTACATGACCTGTAACACCTACGGCATCACACAGATAAGGCAAGAAAATTCCCGTGCCGCATCCGACATCTAACACGCAGCTTCCCGGCTTCAATTGCATTAACAGCTGCAACTGCTGCAATATTTCTTTATTTTCCTTACGGTCTCTATCCCAAGTTGGTGCATAATTTTCAAAAAAGACATGTTCTTTATCCATTCTTTCACCTACCTTTTTGTATTGTATTGCCATTGGCCATTTTTGGCAATAAAAAGACCTTTGTGCTAGAAATGATTCTAACACAAAGGTCATAAAAAACAACTTCGTTTTTATTTATCTTCCGGGACAAACCAAAGTCCATTGTTATTTTTCTTCATATATTCTTTGAATTCATCAGAATGGTATGCTGCAACAATATCTTTTGCCCATTGTGCATCTTTATTCTTTTCTTCAACAACTAACTGTAACAGCAAGTGCGGCAAAATATCTTCTTTTGCCAATGCCGTAGACGGATCAATTTTTGCATTATATACGATAGAGCCTGTAATAACAATAAAAGAAAAATCATTGCGAACGCCCGGAATCGTCAACGATTTCATTTCTGTAAATTTAAGATGATGCGGATTTTCTACAATATCCTGTTGTGTAACTGTAGATAAATCTTTATCCGGATTTAATTTAATCCAGCCGATTTTTTGCAATAACGCATAAGCACGGGCCGTATTGGCAGCATCATTCGGAACAGCAACGGTATCTCCATCAGCTACCTGATCCAACGAGGTTTTAGAACCAGCATAGATCCCAGCCGGAACGGTTGGAATTGGTGTCAACGCAACTAAATGGCCGCCTTGTTTTTCATTGAAGTTTTCCATATATGCTGTATGCTGTTCTACGTTAAAATCGACTTCGCCTTCATTGAGTGCCACATCGGCTTGCAATAATTCGGACATATCTTTGCCCGTTACTTTATAGCCTTTCTTTTCCAAAATCGGCTTAATTCCTTTTTCAAACAAATCGGAATACGGTCCCTGAGATTTACTATATGTCAATTCCTTTTTATCCCCATTGTTGGCCGTATTACCACCGCATCCAGCTAAAGCAGCTACGCCAACTACAACAGCTAATGCCAACACACTTAATTTTTTCCATTTTCCTAATTTCATCGCAACTTCCCCCTAATATTCTATTAATGATTCCGCGTTTTATACGCAAAATGATTGCCAATCGTTTGAATAATTTGTACAAAAATAACTAAAATTACAACCGTAAACAGCATGAGCGGTGTATTGAGTCGTTCATAGCCATAAGTAAGTGCCAAATCACCAACACCGCCGGCCCCGATAACACCAGCCATTGCCGTCGCGCCAATCAGCCCAATCGTCCCTGTCGTAATCGATAAAATAAGCGAGCCTTTGGCTTCAGGAAGCAGAAAATACCAAATAATTTCAAAATAGGATGCTCCCATGGACTGGGCGGCTTCTATAATACCCTTACTGACTTCCAAAATAGAATTTTCAAAGAGACGCGTCAAATAGGGTGCAATAAAAATGACGAGCGGTACCAAGGCCGCCGTCGTGCCAATTCGCGTGCCTACAATCATTTTCGTCAACGGCAAAATAAAGACCATTAAAATAATAAACGGTACACTGCGGATAATATTTATAATCGTATTTAGCACCATGAACACGGGTTTATTTTTTAGAATTCCATCGGAATTCGTCAATACTAGTACAACAGCCATGATAATCGCCAGTACAGTACCAATACACAATGACACAAATACCATATATATCGTTTGTTCAGCTGCTAAAATAATTTGCGACATCGGTACGCCTAATGTAGCTTCCATCAGATTTCAACCTCCTGCCATTGTAAATCCTTACTATTGATATAATCCATCACCTGCTGAATCGATGCATCATCGCCAACAATCTGTAAAATAAAAATACCGAGCACGGTCTTTTGCAATTCGCTTACGGAAGCAAACAATACGTTCGTCGTGACTGGATACGTTTTATTAATATGATATAACACGTTATCATTTGCTTTTTTTCCTAAAAAGCGAACTTTAATAATCTTATAATTGTCTTTTTGCGCACGGATTTCTTGTACTACTGCATCCGGAATCGTATCGGGAATAACTGATTGAATAAATCGTTTCGTAATATCCTGCTGGGGATTGCTGAATACATCCAGTACAGAGCCGCTTTCTACAACTTGTCCATGTTCCATAACGGCTACACGATTGCAAAGTCGCTGAATAACTTGAATTTCATGGGTAACAATCAAAATCGTAATATTTAACTCTTTGTTAATGCGTTCCAATAATTGCAAAATCGCTTCTGTCGTTTCCGGATCCAATGCGCTGGTTGCTTCATCACACAGTAAAATCGATGGATTCGTTGCAAGCGCTCTGGCAATGCCAACTCGCTGTTTTTGACCACCCGATAATTGTCCCGGGTAGACATCCGCTTTATCTTCCAAGTTAATAAATTTTAATAATTTCTTTACGGTATTATCTATTTGTACATGGTCTGCTTTATTTAATCGCAGCGGAATGGCTATGTTGTCATATACAGTTCGCGATTCTAGCAAATTGAACTGCTGAAATACCATGCCAATTTTCTTACGCACTTGACGCAGTTCTTTATGGGGCAGCGTATCTATATTCTTCCCATCAATTTCGACATGCCCTTCTGTCGGTACTTCCAAGGCATTTACCATGCGAAGCAATGTAGATTTACCGGCACCACTAAATCCAATCACGCCAAATATATCCCCGTCTTCAATGGTCAGAGAAACGTGCTGCAGCGCATGTACTGTTTCTGTTTTGGTTTTAAATGTCTTACTGATATCTTTAAATTGAATCATTATTTATTCCCCTTATCATCATGCAACGTATCAAGAGCTTGAACAGCCAAATCTGCCATATACGAAGCTGCTGGATATAAAGCCGTAGGATCGACCTTAAATTTGGGATTGTGATTCGGATAGGATAAGCCCGTCCCAATTTGCACAAAATATCCTGTCGTTTTTTCAAAGTAAAAGGCAAAATCTTCTCCGCCCAACGACGGTTCCATGGGCGCAATCTCAAATTGATGTTCTTTGGCAACTTGTTTAGCAAATATTCCCCATGTTTTATCATTTGCCAATGCCGGCGGACCTGGTTTCCAAGTAACTTCCGCCTGGGCACCATAGGTCTGCGCAACAGATTGTGCTATTTCTTCAACACGCGCTGTAATGCGTTTCCGTTCTTCTTTTGTCATCGTTCTCGTCGTACCTTCTATTAACGTGCTTTTGGGAATAACGTTCCAGTTATGTCCTCCTTCAATATGGGTCACACTGACCAAATTAGCCGCAAAGGGATCCATATTTCGGCTCACAATAGTCTGCACGGCTCCAACAAAAGCAGCCGCTGTAACAATAGAATCAATGCCCTTATTCGGATGCGCTGCATGTACGCCTTTTCCTTGAAATACAATATGAAATGCATCGACAGCTGCCATTGCCGGTCCATCAATGAAGCCCATCTTTCCTACTTCTAGCAATGGGGTGCAATGCATGCCAAAAATAGCATCTACATCATCAATGATACCGGTTTCTACGACTTTCAAAGCACCACTGGGGCCTTCTTCTCCCGGTTGAAAGATAACACGAATCGTACCATGAATGTCTTGTTCTCGTTCTTTCAACAAGTACGCCGCTCCTAGAATAGCTGATGTATGAAAATCATGTCCGCATGCATGCATACATCCTAGATGTTCAGAACGATAGGATACATCAGCTTCTTCCGTTACTGGCAGGGCATCAATATCGCAGCGGATTGCTACAATCGGATGATTGCCCGAGCCAAATTCAGCAACTAGTCCTGTTTCTAAGGGCAGATTCAAAATGCGAATGCCCGCTTCTTCCAAATTTTTCCGAATCCGCTTTGTCGTTTCATATTCTTGAAAAGATAATTCCGGATGTTTATGAAACCAATAAAATTCATTGGTAATTTTTTCTTTTATTTGCTGTTCATTCATGTATATCGTCCCCCTTCATTAGTATACCATTTTTGTATACTAATGGCATGTAATAAAACCACATCATTCCCTATAGATACAAAAAAGCCATCCTCTCCTTGACAGAGACGATGGCTCGCGGTTCCACTCTGTTTATAGTCTGCTCTACACCTTATACAAACTATATCTCAAGTCCCCGTAACGCAGGATACGCGTAACGGCATACTAGATTCTGCCGTTCTGCTCCCAAAGGCATTCCATCAAAATGTCGAACGATGCAGGTTTTCAGCTCATAGCCCGCACTCTCTGTACGTCTCCATATTGTGTACTTGTTTTGGTCATTGCATTTCTTAATGTTTACGCATATGGTACTCTTTTAAATTTATTTTGTCAAGAGTATTTTTTCTTTTTTTGCTGTTATATATCCATTTTTCCATTATTTTTGATATACTATATACAAGATACAAAAAAGTTACACACGCTTTATCATTCTATTCAGAAAGAAGGAATGTGTATGCCTATAAAAAAACGCATTTTTTATTCTGTCTGTTTAATTAGTTTTACTGGCTCCTTTCTTTCTACAGCTCTCAACATCGCCATTCCCAGTATGGCTGCTGATTTTGATGTGCTGCCAGATGCATTAACCTGGGTCGTGACTGTATTTCTGATTACCTCTGCCGCCTTTCTTCTGCCATTTGGTAAAATTTCGGATATATACGGACGACGGCGTACATATATGACAGCGTTAATTGGATTTGACATTGCTACGTTCAGTGCCGCCTTTTCCCCTTCATTGACTATTCTTTTATTGCTTCGCATCGTGCAAGGTATGTTTCTAGCTGCCATTTACGTTTCGTATATGCCTCTTCTGCTAACAACTACCAACGAAACCTGCCAAGGACGTATACTGGGTATTACCGTCGGGCTTACGTATCTAGGTCTTTCAGTCGGTCCGGTTCTAGGCGGCATACTCAGTCAATTTGCCGGTTGGCGTTGTATTTTTATAATACCCGCCATATTAACAGCCATTGCCTATTGGATAATGCGCCCGATTCATGACGAATGGTATGCCAAGGGTGCTCCATTTGTCAATATAGTTAGTTCTGCATTATCTATCAGCGGCATTATTTGCTTTCTTTGGGGCTTATCTTCTTATGAAACCAATCGTTTTTTTATATGGCTAGGGCTGGGATTGCTAA
>CALBLM010000072.1 GCA_937895695.1 uncultured Megasphaera sp. | reverse complement strand
CTGGTACTGTTGGCGCTAACAAATCCGCTATCAAAATCATCGGTGACCACACAGATATGTATGCACAGGCATATTTCGCTTATGACTCCAAAAAATCTGGCGGCGTAACAATTTCTCACTTGCGTTTTGGTACGAAACCTATCGATATGCCATACCTCATCGACGCAGCTGATTACATCGCTTGCCATCGTCAGTCTTATGTAAAACGCTTCGATATTCTCCGTGGTATCAAAGATAACGGCACATTCATGTTGAACTGCACATGGACTGATGAAGAACTTGATAAAGAATTGCCGGCTAAAATTAAACGTGCAATTGCTAAACATCATGTTAAATTCTACACCTTGAATGGTGATGCTATTGGCCAGAAACTCGGCCTCGGCACTCGTATCAACATGGTTATGCAGGCAGCATTCTTTGCACTTGCTAAAATCATTCCTATCGATGATGCCGTTAAATACTTAAAAGATTCCATCGTCAAGAGCTATGGCAAGAAAGGCCAGAAAGTCGTTGATATGAACAATGGTGCTGTTGATGCTGGTATCAAAGAATTCCATGAAGTTAACTATCCGGCTTCTTGGGCTGATGCAGTTGATGAAGTTGTTGAAGGTCGTCCGACTTCTGAATACTTCAAAAATGTTGCAGCTCCAATGCTTGGCCAGGTTGGTGACGATCTCCCGGTTTCCGCATTTGCTGGCCGTGAAGATGGTACAATGCCTTCTGGTACTGCTAAATTCGAAAAAGCAGGTCCTGCACTTCATGTTCCTTCTTGGGATGCTGAAAAATGTATTGGTTGTATGCAGTGTTCTTTCGTCTGCCCGCACGCTACAATTCGTCCGGTATTGACAACGAAAGAAGAAACAGCTGCTGCTCCGGCAGGTTATAAAGTTGCTGCTAAAGCTAAATCTGGTAAAGAATACGATGTAGCTATCATTGTTGACCAGCTCGACTGCCTCGAATGCGGTTCTTGCGTAAACGTCTGCCCGGTTAAAGCCCTCACAATGGTTCCGAATACAGACGAAGAACGTGCTAAGATGGATCTCTGGTACTATGGTACTGAAAAAGTTGCTCCGAAAGCTAACCCGCAGAATAAGAAGACCGTTATCGGTTCTCAGTTCGAAACTCCGCTTCTCGAATTCTCCGGCGCTTGCGCAGGTTGCGGCGAAACACCGTATGTTAAAGTTGTTACACAGCTCTTTGGTGATCGCATGATGATTGCTAATGCTACAGGCTGCTCCTCCATTTGGGGTGCATCTGCTCCTGTTTCCCCGTACACAATGAACGCTGCTGGTCATGGTCCTGCTTGGGCTAACAGCTTGTTCGAAGATGCTGCTGAATTTGGTCTCGGCATGTTCTTGGGCGTTGATAAAGTACGTAAAGACTTGGTTGCTAATGTAGACGCTGCTAAAGCTGTTGCATCTGCAGACCTCCAGGCTGCACTCAGTGATTGGGCTGCTAACGCTGATGAAGGCGAAGGTTCTCGTGAACGCGCTGATAAATTGACAGCTGCTCTTGAAAAAGAAGCTGCAGGCAAACCTGTTCTCGAAGACTTCCTCGATAAAAAACAGTTCTTCGTTAAACGTTCCCAGTGGATTATCGGTGGTGACGGCTGGTCCTACGATATTGGTTACGGCGGTGTTGACCATGTTCTCGCTGCTGACCATGATGTAAACGTTCTCGTACTCGATACAGAAGTTTACTCCAACACAGGCGGACAGTCTTCTAAAGCTACACCGACAGCTGCTATTGCTCAGTTTGCTGCTGCTGGTAAACGCACGAAGAAGAAAGACCTCGGCATGATGGCTATTTCCTATGGCTATGTATATGTAGCTCAGGTAGCTATGGGTGCTGATAAGAACCAGCTCATGAAAGCTCTCACAGAAGCTGAAGCTTATCATGGTCCTTCCCTCGTTATCTGCTATGCTCCTTGTATCAACCATGGTATCCGTAAAGGCATGGGCAAGAGCCAGACAGAAGAAAAACTCGCTGTTGAATGCGGTTACTGGGATCTGTTCCGTTACAATCCGGAACTCAAAGCTGCAGGCAAGAATCCGTTCAGCCTCGACTCCAAAGAACCGGATTACAGCAAATTCCAGGAATTCTTACAGGGCGAAGTTCGTTACGCTTCCTTGCAGAAAGCTATGCCTGAAGAAGCTGCTAAATTGTATGCTAAGACAGAAGCTGATGCTAAGAACCGTCGCGAAACCTATGTACGTTTCCAGAAAGGTTTCGAAGCTTAATCTGATAACTGTATGCGCTGCATAGCGCTTGCATACTAGAAACAACTGCACTGCATAATTTGTAGTGCAGTTGTTTTTTTATTTTCGAAAAAAATTCAAATAAATCATATTTTTTTGATAAATTTCTTTATTTTGAGAATAGAACGTGGTAGAATAAATGTGTAATTATTGAAAGTGATTATTTATGAGAATGCGTTGTGATATAATGCAAAAACGTTGGCATATCATGGAGCCTGCAGAGGCGGATGTGCAAAAGCTAATACAACAATTACATATATCAGAATTTTTAGCTAAAGTATTATTAAATCGTAATATTTCGTCGACTGAAGAAGCACGACGTTTTTTATATGATGCGTTGTCCGGTGGGTATGACCCTTTTTTAATGAAAGATATGGACAAAGCTGTAAAGAGAATCAGCAAGAGCATTGATGCAGGAGAAAATATTATTATATATGGAGATTACGATGTAGATGGTATTACGTCTACATCGTTGTTATATATGGTATTAACTGATTTAGGCGCTACGCCGTCTTTTTATATTCCAGAACGGCAGAATGAGGGATATGGCCTGAATGAAGAAGCATTGCATCGACTAGCGGCGCAGCAGACGGATTTAGTAATTACTGTTGATTGCGGCATTTCTTCGTATGAATTAGTTGAAGAATATAAAACGAAGATGGATATTATTGTTACGGATCATCATGAACCGCCTTCACAAATTCCGGATGCGTATGCTGTTTTAAATCCCAAACAAAAAGATTGTGCGTATCCGTTCAAGGAATTAGCTGGTGCCGGTGTAGCCTATAAATTGTGCCAGGCATTGTGGACATATAGAAAAAAAGAATCACTTACGGCATATACAGAGATTGCCGCATTGGGAACGATTGCCGATTTAGTACCGCTGCGAGATGAAAATCGTTTGCTAGTACAAAGCGGCCTAAAAAAAATGAAAGAGGGATGCAACACAGGACTGCAGGCATTGCTGGAAGTTTCTGCATTGGATAAACATACAATAAGTGCCGGACGCATCGCATTTACAGCGGCACCGCGTTTAAATGCAGCTGGTCGTATTAGTCATGCTGAACAAGGTGTTCGATTATTGCTGGAATCAAATGGTGAAAAAGCAAAGCATATGGCGCATGCATTAAGTGAATTAAATCGACAGCGACAAGAGATAGAACACACGATTGCCGAACAGGCGATAGAACAAATTGAAAAAGAAGATAGAGAACGAGACGGTGTGCTTGTGGCATTTGGAACAGAATGGCACGTTGGCGTTATTGGTATTGCTGCTTCTCGGTTAGTAGAAAAATACTATAGGCCGGCCTTGGTTATTAGTGTGCATGATGGCATTGGAAAAGGGTCTTGCCGCAGTATAGCCGGATTTAACATGTATGAAGCATTGCAATATGCTGATGATTTATTGTTGCAATACGGTGGACATCCAATGGCTGCGGGCTTTTCGATTCAGGCGGATAAGATCGATGCATTTCGCCAGCGTTTAAATGAATATGCCACTAAAACGATGCATCAAGAAGATTATATTTCAGTAGTCATGATTGACGCTATGTTGCGGGGAACAGATATATCCTTGGATTTGATTCGTGAACTGAGCTGTATGGAACCGTATGGCATGGGAAACAGCAGACCTGTTTTTTCGATGTCTAAATGCCGTGTAGAAGAAATCCGGCCTATTGGAAAAGATAAAAATCATATACGCCTTACGTTAACCTGCGATGGTGTTCACAAAATACATGGTGTCGGGTGGTCCATGGCATCACTTTGCGAATCTATTTTGGAAGGGGATCTTGTCGATGTTGCGTTTCAACTGGAACGTAATGATTTCAATGGCATGTCATTTCCGCAGTTGATATTGCAAGATGTTCATTTGCCGGAACAGGTTATTCATTTGGATCGGACACGTATGATTGATATTTATTTGACATTAAAAAAAATCATACCAGAATGGGGAATGCCGATTTGGCAGACGCAACAACGAATTATAGCTGCAAAATCTGATACATATACAGCACATGATATATATGCAGCAATTCAGGTATTAAAAGAAATCGGCGTATTGCGTATTTGTCAGCATGCCGATGGACCAGCATATTATTTTCCCATTTTATCAGGAAAAATGTGCCTGGATATGTCTGAAACATATCAAAAATATAGTCAACATTAAGGGGGAATTGTGATATGGAAGTGAAAGATAAAGACCAGGCATTTCAAAAATTATTGGATACAATTCACAGTTATCAGCCTAAAGCATCCTGTGAAGACGTAAAAAAGGCATTTCATTTAGCGGAAGAAGCGCATAAAGAGCAGCGTCGTGCAAGCGGCGAACCATATATTATTCATCCCTTGGCAGTAGCACAAATTTTGGCTGATATGAAAATTGATACGACAACGATAACGGCGTCTTTGCTGCATGATGTTGTTGAAGATACAAGCTATACGTTGGATGATTTGAAAAAAATGTTTGGCAAGGAAGTAGCCTTTTTAGTAGATGGCGTTACGAAACTGAGTCGTTTAAATTACCGAACAAAAGAAGACCAACAGCTGAACAGTATGCGAAAAATGTTTTTAGCTATGGCAAAAGATGTGCGTGTCGTCGTTATCAAACTGGCTGACAGATTGCATAATATGCGGACGTTGCGGTACATGCGCAGTGATAAGCAAAAACGAATTGCTCAAGAAACATTGGAAATTTTCGCACCACTAGCCCATAGGTTGGGGATTTTTAATATTAAATGGGAATTGGAAGATTTATCATTTCGGTATCTAGAACCAGATAAATACTATGATCTCGTTGACCAGATGAAACAAAAACGGCATGTGCGGGAGGAAATTGTCAATGAAGCCATTGAGGTATTAAAAAAAGCCTTAGATGATGCCCATATTAAATGTGAAATCAATGGTCGTCCGAAACATTTTTATAGTATTTATAAAAAAATGAAAAAAGATAATCGTGATTTAAGTCAGGTATATGACTTATTTGCCGTTCGCGTTATTGTAGATACGGTAAAAGATTGTTATGGCGTATTAGGTATAGTGCACAGCTTATGGAAACCTCTTCCCTATCGATTTAAAGATTATATTGCCATGCCTAAACCTAATAATTATCAATCGTTGCATACTACGGTTATCGGTACGAGAGGACAGCCTGTAGAAATACAAATCCGCACGTGGGAAATGCATCATATTGCCGAATATGGGATTGCAGCGCATTGGCGATATAAAGAAGGCAATCAGACAGCTACTAAAAATGAATTCGATGAAAAAATGGGATGGCTTCGTAATTTGTTGGAATGGCAGGATACAAGCAATCCTAAGGAATTTGTGAATGCCTTAAAATTGGATGCCTTTTCTGATGAAGTATTCGTATTTTCCCCGCGCGGTGATGTTATTGATTTGCCGCAAGGTGCGATTCCGATTGACTTTGCGTATCGCATTCATACGGATGTCGGTCATCGCTGTGTAGGTGCTAAAATAAATGGAAAAATCGTGCCATTGGATTATCAGCTGAAAAACGGCGATATTGTTGAAATTATAACGTCTAAAGTAGGAAAACCAAGTCTGGATTGGCTGAATATTGTCGGCAGTTCAGAAAGTCGTTCTAAAATTCGTAACTGGTTTAAAAAAGAAAATCGGGAAGACAACATACTCAAAGGTATGGAAGCATTGGAACGAGAATGCAAACGGTTGGGGCACGATTGGAAAGCATTGAATACATCGGGGCGTTTGGCTCGTGTCGCAAAGCAAATGAATGCCGGTACAGAAGATGATTTAGCAGCTGCTGTAGGATATGGCGGATTTGCTGTGAATACGGTATTGATTAAGCTGCTGGAACTTCATAAAAAGGATGTACAAAAACAAGAAGAAAAAGGCAGCTTGGCAGCCATTGAGAAGCTGAAGCCTAAAAAACCGCTGAAATCCAATGGAAGCGGTATTTTAGTAAAAGGTGAACCAGGACTATTAGTGCGATTGGCGAAATGCTGCAGCCCTGTGCCGGGCGATCCGATTATTGGATTTATTACGCGGGGACGCGGCGTGTCTGTCCATCGGGCAGATTGTCCTAATATTAGTCATAACCAGAATGATATTGATCGCTTAATTGATGTTGAATGGGATTATGGCGGCAATGAAAGTTTTGAAGTAAATATGGAAATTGTAGCCTATGACCGGACGGGTATTATGGCAGAAATTATGGCGACATTGGCAGAAATGAAAATTTCTGTGCTCAGTGTCAACGCAAAAGTCAATGATACAAAAAACGTTACCATTCATATGGGAATCAGTATTAAAGATTTAGCGCAGTTTGAATTTATTACTACAAAAATACGTCGCTTAAAAGATGTATATACAGTACAGCGGTATACAGGAGGAGCACAATAATGCGGGCAGTCGTACAAAAAACACTGTCATCCAGTGTGACATCAGAAGGAGTAGAAACAGGACATATTGGGCAGGGGTTGACGGTTTTGCTTGGCGTAGCTGCGGATGATGAGGAGAAAGATGTACAATATATGGTCGATAAAATAGCTCACATGCGCGTGTTTGAGGACGAAAACGGTAAATTGAATTTATCCTTGCTTGACGTGCAGGGAGAACTGCTGGTTGTATCTCAGTTTACATTATATGGTGATATTCGACATGGCAGACGGCCAAGCTTTATCCAGGCAGCACCGCCAGAGATGGCCGAAAAATTATATAGCCAATTTGTCACTGCTGTACGGGCCTTAGGAATTCATACGGAGACGGGACGTTTTCGTACAGAAATGATTATTTCGCTGCAAAATCATGGTCCAGTGACTATTTTGGTAGATAGTAAAAAAGTCTTTTAAGACAAGGAGGAATATACGATGAGTATGAAATATATGTCCATGGTATTGGGACCAGTGATGACGAACTGCTATATAGTCTATGACAGTGAAACGAAGGATGCTATGGTAATCGATCCTGCGTGGGATTATCAAAAGATTGACCAGGCGTTGCAGCAGCATCAGCTGCAGCTAAAACTTATTTTCCTGACACATGGTCATGCTGATCATATTGGCGCGTTGCAGGAACTTCGCAACTATAAGCAAGTACCTGTTTACGTAGGCAAAGGAGATAAAGAATTAATCAGTAATTCCCGGAATAATTTATCTTTATTCATGGGAAAAGAAATTAAATGTGAATCTCCAGATCATGTGGTATCAGATGGTGAAGTGATTCGGTTGGGAAATTTAACATTTACAGCATTGGAAACACCAGGTCATACGCCAGGTGGAATCAGTCTGTATGGAGAAGGCGTTGTATTTTCGGGAGATACCTTGTTTAGATATTCCGTAGGCCGAACTGATTTATACGGTGGTTCGGCTAGCACCCTGATTGACAGTATTAATACAAAATTGATGCCTCTTCCAGATGATACGATTGTGTTACCGGGCCATGGGCCTGCTTCTACTATTGGTGAAGAAAGAAAGGGAAATCCCTATTTAGACGGGGGATGGTAAACAATGTCCATGTATAAGGAACCGCAATTTTGGATGCGCGTAGCCTTAGCTGCATTGGCTTTTGGGTTATTCATTTCTGTTCATGCGATCTATTGGCCGGTTATTATTTCGCTAATTTTAACATTTATACTCATTCCGATTCGAGATATTGTGTTAAAGGGATTTTTACGGCTGACGCATCATCAGTTGCCATCAGGACTGGCAATTATTATTTCTTTTTTTCTCTTTATTGTCATTATGACAATTATTACAAATATTATACTTAGACCATTAATAGTCCAAGTCAATTTATTGGCAGCTAATTTTAATACATTGGTTGGGCAAACAGCGGCTTTGGTTAATCAGTTGGAAAATGAGCAGACGCAATTTTATATTCCCGAACAGGTAAAAATTATTATTAACGACACATTTACCAAGATAGGTAATTATGGTATTGAAGGCGTGACCGACCTAGTTCGGTCGGTATTTGTGATTGCCGGTACGGTGGTAGAATTTTTTGTGGTTCCTTTTATTACCTTTTATTTCATGAAAGATGGAAGCCGTATGGTACAGTCGTTTGTTAATTTATATCCTCCGTCGTTTCGGGGACAACTGCAGCAAGTATTTGGCGAAATTGAACATGTGTTGAGCCGGTATATTCGCGGTCAAATTTTAATGAGCTGTATTATTGCTGGTTTGACGTTTATGGGAATGTGGATTATGGGAGTACCATATCCTATGGTCATTGGCTTGTTAGCGGCCATTACGGAATGGATTCCCATAGTGGGTCCGATTGTCGGTGCCATTCCGGCTATTTTGCTGGGAGCAACAGTGGATTTGTCCTTATCTATGAAAGTATTAATTTTTTATATTGTGATTCAACAAATTGACAGTCATCTTATTATGCCTCAGGTGATGGGGGCTGTTATTAGTCTGCATCCTGTTGTTATTGTGATTGCGTTGTTGGTTGGCGGCACATTGTTTGGTGTTGCCGGTATGATTTTAACGGTTCCTGTAACCGCAGTGTTGCAAATTTTAGGCAAACATTTATGGTATTATAAAACATATAAAGAAAAGGCGATGAATGATTATGGAAACAAATAACACTAATAAAGAAGAAATTATGAATGTCATGATGAAACGCATGAAAGACAAGATTAAAAACAAAAAATATAAAATGACTTCACAGCGGCAGGTTATTTTAAAAGCTTTTGTCGAAAGTCCGATTCGTCATATGAGTGCAGAAGAAGTATTTGAATTGGTAAAAAAAATGGCACCGGATATTGGTTTGGCTACCGTATATAGAACATTGGACTTATTTACGGAAATGGATTTGCTGAAAAAACTTGATTTTGATGATGGCTGCAGTCGCTACGAACTAAATGATCGTGACAATGAAGGACATTTTCATCATCATCTGATTTGTTTAGGCTGTGGTAAAGTATGGGAATGCCAGGATGATTTATTGGAAACGCTAGAATCTATTTTACAGAAACAACTTCATTTTCATACAGTAGATCATCAGTTAAAAGTGTATGGATATTGCGAAGAATGCGAAAAGAAACGGCAGGCAGAATTAGGATCAAATGACAATAAATAAACAACAGACCTATTGCTATACTGGGCCTGAAACGTATCATGCATTGATTGGGCAGATTATGGCTTCTTGCGGTTATACAGGCGGTCATGAAATTCAGGAAATCGGTGCATCCGTCGTCTTACAAGAACAAGATGTTCGCGTTCATTTAGCTTGCACGTATCAAAGCGAATCGCGTGTATGGCGCAGCGAAGCATGGATTTTTAGACAAGAACGCAAACGGGAAATGATTAAGACCTGTCTGCTGCAATGGCATCAGCGGTTTTGCGGCGGACCGTACAATGTATGGGGAACATTGATTGGCGTGCGTCCTACAAAGTTGATTCATCGTTTGCTAGATCAAGGATTGTCACCTAAGGACGTGAAGGAATATGTATGTCAAACCTACCATGTTGAGGAATCTAAAACCCAAGACTTATTGGATATGGCCATTATTCAGCGTCCGTATGTTCTAAATCCTAAGAAAATAATTTCGTTGTATGTCGGCATTCCCTATTGTCCAAGTCACTGTATGTATTGTTCGTTCCCGTCCAAACTTATTTTTCAAGAAGATACTGCTTTTTTGCAGCGTTTTACAGACGCAGTGGAACGAGATTTGCAAGATATCGCATTGCTTTGTCAGCAATATGGGCTGCAGATTCATTCGGTATATGTCGGCGGTGGTACGCCAACATGTCTGCCCCAGCCATTGTTGCAGCGTATCGTAGAAACGATACAAAAACAGATACCGTCCGATATCGAATGGACCGTAGAGGCAGGTCGTCCAGATACGGCAACACAGGATATGCTGGCGATGCTTAGACAACGTGGTGTCAATCGTATTAGCGTCAATCCACAGACGATGCAGCAGCGCATATTGGATAGGATAGGGAGACAACATACGGTGGAGGCAGTATATCAAATGTACAACCGATGTAGACAAATGGCATTTCCTGTTGTCAATATGGATTTTATTGCCGGTCTTCCTGGACAAACTGTAGAAGATATGCGGGAAAATATGGAAATTGTTTGCCAACTGCACCCAGAAAATGTTACAATTCATACGTTAGCATTAAAAAAGCGGGCTCCCTTATTCCATCATCCATTGCGTGAAGCGATTCCTGATGCCGATACGGTACGTGCTATGTTGTCTATTTGTAAACAAACATTGCAGCAACATGTGTATATACCGTATTATATGTACC
>CALBLM010000071.1 GCA_937895695.1 uncultured Megasphaera sp. | reverse complement strand
ATCGAGCTTGACCTTATTGGCATTGTCTAACGGAGCAGAAATGCTGACTGAATATGCGGCTGAACGTGCTCGTCGACAAATTTCGGGCTTGCTCAAATTAGACCAACGTGATGTTTGGATTATTGAAAATGGTCGCGAACGAAAAGTACCCGTTGAATCGTTAAAAGTTGGCGATCATATTGCCGTTCATCTTGGTGAAAAAATTTGTGTAGACGGTCGCGTCTTATCCGGCAATGCCGCTGTCAATCAAGCATCGATTACCGGTGAATCGAATCCGGCGATCAAACAAGCCGGTTCGGCTGTCTATGCAGGCAGTGTCATTGAAGCTGGCGATTTAGTGATTGAAGTTGAAAAAGTCGGTTCTGATACATCGTTGGCCCAAATTATTCACTTAGTAGAAGAAGCCCAAACACGGCGTGCGCCTGTTCAAAACTTTGCCGATAAGATGGCCAATATGTTGGTTCCTATTTCCTTTATTGGTGCAGCCATTGTATACGGTGCTACAAAAGATTGGCAGCGCGTTTTGAATCTGTTATTTATTGATTTCTCTTGCGGCTTGAAGTTGTCTACAGCAACGGCAATTTCCGCGGCTATTGGTGTTGCTGCTCGCAAAGGGATTTTGATTAAAGGCGGTAACTATATCGAAAATTTGGCAGATATTGATACGGTTGTGTTGGATAAAACGGGTACGATTACCATGGGTGTACCACAAATTGCGCATATTGAAACAGCCAAGGGCGTGGAAGAAAAAGAAATGATTCTGTTGGCAGCTTCAGCAGAAATGCACTCTGTTCACCCATTGGCCGTAGCGATTCAGAAATATGTAAAAGGACAAGACTGGGAAACACCGCCGCATGAAACATCAGAAACGATAGTGGCTCGTGGCATGAAAGCCACGGTTCCTGATTTTGAAACCTATCAAGGCGGCGATGTTCTTGTTGGCAGTCGACGGTTTATGCAGGAAGAAAACGTACAAGGTGTTCCGGAAGTTAGCGATAAATCATGGGGCAAAAATCTTCTTTATGTTGCCAAAGATAAACAATATCTCGGTTGCTT
>CALBLM010000070.1 GCA_937895695.1 uncultured Megasphaera sp. | reverse complement strand
TGCTCCCGCCTCTACCAAGATTTGCAGTATATGCCGCAATAAAGGATGATTTACCCGGGTTGTCAGTTTTCCATCTGAAAACGTACCGGCACCGCCTTCGCCAAACTGCACATTTGAATCTGGGCGAAAGGCACCACCCCGCCAAAATTCTTCAACATGGGCTGTGCGCGTATCCATATCACAGCCTCGTTCAAATACTATCGGTTTATACCCTCGTTGTGCTAGCATCAACGCTGCTGCTAAACCAGACGGCCCCATCCCAATCACCACAGGTCGGTGTAAAAGACTTTCACTGCCCGATGCAGGCGGGATAAATACGTCCTCTTTAATTTTTCGTACATCCTTATGATCCCGACACCGCCGCCATACTTTGTCTTCATCGTGAAATACAACATCTACCGTAAATACTAAATAAATACGGGGTTTTCTTCGTGCATCAATCGAACGGCGTACAATGCATATCCGTTCAATATCCGTTACGCTGCAGCGCAATTTTTTAGCAATCAATGCTTCTAATTGTTTTTTCATAGGTACAGCCGTACGAATATTTACTACTCTAAGCACACAATCCTCTCCTTTTATTATTCAACTGTCGCCGTAACATTTACCACATCGGGCTCAACAATAACACCATTAATAGGCGACACGAGAATCTTCCATTCTTTATTTTCTGTCAGCCCCTGTACATTGACAGGGGTTAAATCAATGCGAGATACACCTTGCAGTACGTTGGCATCACCCCGTACTTCCACGGAATCCGGATTCGCTTTTAATTCTTTCAGCGTCAAGCCATCACCAACGTTGCCATAGGAAGTAACGTGAACAGGTACGGTTTTAACAGCTGCATTATGACCGATAGAAACACGCAGATTACTTTGCCAAGGTGTCATTTCCAATCCTTCTACTTTGCTGCCATCTGCAGCTAATAAGCGAATTTGGGCCATCAATGAAAAGTCTTCATTTTTATCACCGACTGGAATTTCCACAACAGCCTTATCTACTTTCTGAATCAACCGTCTTGCACCGCTGACAACGACTTTTTCCGGAACAATTTTCAAACTGCTGATAAAGGAATCCTCATCCATTTTTCCCACTAAATGGGGAATCAAATTAAATTCACGCACTGCATAGACATCCACTGTAATTTTCGCAGACGCCATGCTTTGTTTTTTTAGTTCCGTACCAGACGGTATTTCAACATGAATCGGCACATCCATGTCGCCTTCTTGGGCATCGGCCAAATCAATATAGGCTTTAATATCCGACGGACCTACATTGATAATGGTATTACGCGGTCCTGATAAACGTACATACACGGTTTTTGGTACATTGGACGTAATATATTGGGAATCTAAATTTTCTATCACAACCGGAACGGTATAACTGCCTTCACTTACCGGATTCTGTTCATTGATAATAAGAAACCACAATATAATAGCCAATAGGAGACACACTATTTTTAACTGCCACTTTTTATCTAATTTATTCATCATTTATGGCCTCCATTTAAAAATATTGGCCAATCCCTGCGGTGTTTTATTCAGGAAGGTCATTAAAATATTACGCAGCGCATTCCCATCCAAATGCCGATAAATATGACCGCCATAGGTATACGAAATGGCGCCTGTTTCTTCACTGACAACAACGACAACGGCATCGGCTAATTCACTAATGCCAATCGCAGCCCTGTGACGCGTCCCCAATTCCGTGGACAGCGATCGATCTGACGTCAGGGGCAGCAAACACCCTGCTGCCATAATGCGATTTTCCCTAATAATAACCGCCCCATCATGAAGGGGCGTATTGGGAATAAAAATATTCCCTAACAATTCTCTGGACACAACGCCGTCAATGGCAATACCCGTATCAATATAATCATTTAATCCTACTTCACGTTCAAAAACAATCAACGCGCCAGTCCTTGTTTTCGATAGAGACTCTGAAATAGCGACGATTTCATCAATCAAATGCTCCAGTTCTTCCATATTAATCACGTGACCGGAACGCAAAAATCGACCACGGCCGATTTGTTCCAATGCCCGGCGTAATTCCGGCTGAAACACAACAGGAAGGGCAACTAAAATAACGGTCATGCCCTGCTGCAGCATCCAGTTAATAACGTGTAAATCCAACACCTTACTGACAACCGTTACGGCACCTAAGACAATCAACCCTTTAATTAATGCGACAGCTCGGGTATTGCGAATCAAAATAAATAATTTATATAATACAAAGGCAACCAATAATATATCTAATATATCAAGCAGTCGAAAACTGCTAATAAATCCCTGCACCGGTACATACATAGGCAACTCTCCATCATTATTAAAAATATACAATTATACAGATAAGTGTATTGTACAATATTTTTCCTGTAAAATAAAGAGACCTCATTTCTACGCATACAAATACGGGAAATCTACAATATATATGGATTCATTGTCAACGTAATTTTTTTCACGGCCGGTTTAAAAGATACGGAAACATCATTGACGTAAAAAATGACAAGCGAAAGGGACTGCCGTTTCGTATTCGACAGCCCCTCGTATTATTTTGCTGCTTGTGCAGCTTTTTGTTTTTCCTCAATATCATGAACAGCTTGTAGTCTTTTTTCTTGCTGTGCCAAATCTTCAAAATCAATGGATTTTAATTTATTGGCCAAATCCCGCTGAATATCTGCAAAAGCCGCATAAATCGAACACATACCGCTGCAGCCGCGCGAGCAGGAACCAATATCATGCAGACACCGCTGTAGTTCTGTTTGACCTTCAACAGCTTCAATAATATCAAACAGTGTAATATCTTTCGGCTGCCGCTGAAGAGCAAATCCGCCATCTACACCTCGATATGATTTCATAATGCCGGCAGCCGTTAAACTGCGCATAATTTTCAATAAAAACCGTTCTGGAATATTTTGTTTATCTGCTAAGGCCGCTCCGGTAATTTTAGTTCCTTCCGGCAGAGATGCCAAATACAAAACCATCCGAAAGGCATAGTCAGTTGCTTGATTCAATCGCAAAGTAAAATCCTCCCTCCGCATCTGTACTTATTATATCTAATTATACAATGAAATACTAAAAAAGTATAGTTTTGGATAAAATAATAAAGCTTACAAAAAACCCCTATCGGTTTTCTTTTGCAAGCTTTAAAATATGATTCCTATAATAAATCAATAATAGTATAAATAATAGCCGACATAACAGCACTAATCGGTATTGTCACACACCAGGCAACTAACATACTTCTTGCTACACCCCAATGAACAGCCCGCACGCGTTCAGCCGAACCGACCCCCATAATAGAACCGGATACGACATGGGTCGTACTAACCGGCAGATGCAGGAATGTCGCTGAAAAAATGACAAGGGATGAGTTTAAATCCGCTGCAAATCCATTAATCGATTCCAGTTTAAAAATCTTGGTGCCCATAGTAGAGATAATTCGCCAGCCCCCTGCAGATGTCCCTAATGCCATAGAGGTAGCGCAGGCCATTTTTACCCAAATAGGAATATCCATTGTATCAATATATCCACCGCTTAACAAGGCTAAGGCAATAATCCCCATGGCCTTCTGGGCATCATTAGACCCATGCGAAAAGGCCATCAAGCAAGCCGAAATGAGCTGCATTTTTCTAAAATTACGATTTAACGCAATGGGCGAATAGTTACGAACAATCCATAATAAACCAATCATCACAAAGTAGCCCGTCGCTAGCGCTACTACAGGAGATAATACTAAAGACATAATAATCTTTTCAATCCCTGTATAATCCAGTGCTGCCGGACCTACACTAATCGATACGGCACCAATCACGCCGCCAATCAACGAATGAGACGAACTACTGGGAATGCGATAATACCAAGTCACAATATTCCAAATAATAGAGCCTATCAATGCTGCCACAATGACTTCCAAACTAATTTGTGCCGGATTTAGAACTAAATCACCGCCAATTGTTTTGGCTACGCCTGTGCTAATCATGGCGCCGGCAAAGTTTAATACGGCAGCCATCATAATGGCATGACGCGGGGAAATCGCGCGGGTCGATACGCTCGTAGCAATGGCATTGGCCGTATCGTGAAATCCATTAATATAATCAAACAATACGGCTAACAAAACGATAGCCCATATTAACCAATGCTCAGGCATATTTCAATACGACCTTTCTAAATGTGACAACTAAATCTTCACAATCATCTGTGACATCTTCTACAGACTGCAGAATTTCCTTCCATTTTATGATTTCAATAGGATCTTTGCATTCCGTAAACAATTTTGCCATTTCTTTATGATATAAATCATCACAATCTTGTTCTAGTTTTAATACCTTTTTGCTGCGGGCTTCTACTTTTAAGAAATTTTTCTTCAAGTCTTTCATGTACGCAATGGATTTACGGATTTCTTTCATCGCTTTAGCCGCTATAATGGTCATTTCTTTAGCACCGTCTGTCGCTTTGCCAACATTATACATGCACATTTTATCCATAATTTCGCTAATATTGTCAATTGCCGTATCTAGCTGGTCAATGAGCTGCTGAATATCTTCGCGGTCCATTGGCGTAATAAATGTCTTTTGCAGCCGTTTTAATGTTTCCATTACTAATTCGTCTGCTTTATCCGTTAACACATCTATTTTTTCCAATGCTTCTTCTTTCGGTATTTCCTCATTCATTGCTTGTTTTAATAAATCAGCTGCTTCATAACTCAATGTCGCATGCTGATCTAACAAAGCGAAAAACTTTTCTTCCTTGGGCTTTAAATGAAATGCCATCGTAATCAGTTCTCCTTAATCCTAATGAATACACTAATTTTTCATAGTAATTACGTATTTTTTACTATTTTTATACATTTCGACTACTTTGCATTATACCATATGCCGATTCATTATTCTATAAATGGAACAGATTTTACTGCTAAAAAAAGGCTCAATGCTTTCGTAATTTGCAATTATATATATCATTTATGCATTACATTATTTTTCAGTACGTCTGTATATGATGAAATGAGTACCAATAGGTAACTACATAAATAAAAAAACCTCTCCTGCCGATATACGACAAAAGAGGTTTCTCCCACACAATATACGTATGTTATTTTACAACTGCATTATCAATGATTGCCATGAAATCATCAACTTTAAGGCTGGCACCACCGACAAGTCCGCCGTCGATATCAGGGGAACCCGTAAGTTCTGCTACGTTTTTACCTTTTACGCTGCCACCGTAAAGAACAGATATAGCATCTGCCGTAGCTGCATCATACATAGCTGCCAATTTCTGACGAATAATAGCGCAAACTTCCTGAGCTTGGGCAGCTGTAGCTGTTTTACCCGTGCCGATTGCCCAAATCGGTTCATACGCAATGACTACTTTTGTAACATCAGATGCACTGATACCTGCCAATGCCTTTTCAATCTGGCCTTCAATCCAAGACTGCATAATGCCTTCTTCACGCTGTTCCAACGTTTCACCGCAGCAGACAATCGGAGTCAATTGATGGGCAATAGCTGCCTTTGTCTTTTTATTGACTGTTTCATCTGTTTCATTAAAATAGGTGCGGCGTTCGGAATGGCCAAGAATAACATGGGTTACACCAATATCAACGAGCATAGTTGGAGATACTTCGCCGGTAAATGCACCTTTTTCTTCCCAGTGCATGTTCTGCGCTGCAATATGAATCGGCGTACCTTTCGTCAGCTCAACAGCTTGGGCAAGATACGGAAATACAGGGGCAATAATAACTTCCGGTTTTACATCTTTCGGTACACGGTTGACCAGACCTGTAATCGTTTCTTTCGCATCTGCACCGAGATGATTCATTTTCCAATTACCTGCAATAATTGTTTTTCTCATGATACTCCTCCTAAATAGTGTACAATGAATATATTGAAATGTATTATTTATCGCTTAATGATACGACACCTGGAAGCTGTTTGCCTTCCAAATATTCCAACGATGCACCGCCGCCTGTGGAAATATGGCTGATTTTATCAGCAAGACCCGTTTTATTAACAGCAGATACAGAATCGCCGCCACCAACAATCGATACAGCGTCTGAATCAGCAACTGCTTTTGCAACAGCTTCTGTACCTTTGGCATAGTTTTCCATTTCAAACACACCCATCGGGCCATTCCAAACGATTAATTTCATCGGAGCTAATTCTTTGGCAAAGAG
>CALBLM010000069.1 GCA_937895695.1 uncultured Megasphaera sp. | reverse complement strand
AGAAATTACCTTGCTAGGGCAAAACGTCAATTCGTACGGTCTAGATTTAAAAGACGGCACAGACTTTTCTGCCTTATTGCAGGCCGTAGACCAAATCAACGGTATCGAACGGGTTCGGTATATGACAAGTCATCCTAAGGATATGACCTTTGCTATGATTGATGCCATTGCGGAAAGCAAAAAGGTCGTCAATCAGATGCATTTGCCCATTCAAAGCGGCTCAGACCGGCTGCTCAAAAAAATGAATCGTGGCTATACAGTCGAACATTATTTAGAACTCGTAGATTATGCACGAAAACGTATTCCTGATTTAGTTTTAACCACAGATTTAATTGTTGGTTTCCCTGGTGAAACAGAAGAAATGTTTCAGGAAACTCTCGATTTGCTGCGCCGCGTTCAGTATGATATGGCGTATACGTTCATCTATTCGCCACGTACCGGCACACCGGCCGCTAACATGGAAGACCAGATTCCGCAGGATGAAAAAAGCCGTCGTCTGCAGCGTTTGATGGATGTACAAAATGTATACAGCTTGCAGCGCAATCAGGCGATGGAACAGCATACCTATGAAGTCATTGTAGAAGGACCGACGAAAAACGATGAAAACCATTGGTTTGGCCGCACACGGGGTAACAAGATGATTATTTGGGAATATGATGGTTCTGTTGCCATTGGGGATACCATATCGGTTGCCGTAGATAAAGGGCAGACATGGGTATTGAAAGGACATGTAGTCCGCTAAGGAGGGACGTATTTGGCTGAAAAAAAGATGACTCCTATGTTGAAGCAATATATGGAAGTCAAAGAACAATGTAAAGATAAAATCTTGTTCTTTCGGCTCGGCGATTTCTATGAAATGTTTAATGAAGATGCCTTAACGGCGTCGCGAGAATTGGATTTAACCCTGACCGGACGAGGTGTTGGCAAAAGTGAACGCGTGCCCATGTGCGGCGTACCGTTTCATTCGGCCGATACCTATATTGAACGGTTAGTTCATAAAGGCTATAAAGTCGCTATTTGTGAACAAATGGAAGATCCAAAACTCGCTAAAGGCATCGTCAAACGTAAGATTATTAAAGTCATTACGCCAGGAACGATTACACTGGAAAACGCCGTTGCTTCTAAAAAAAACAACTATATTAGTTGTATTAGTGAAAAAAATGATATGATTTCCGTCGCCCTCATGGATGTGACGACTGGAGAATGTGTATGGTCGGCATGCCCTGTATCGGCAATGGAAGATGTTTTATTTGATATTTTTTCCGTCTATGAGCCGAGCGAATTAATCTATGCCCACATGGACAAGTATATAGATACGATATTGACGTACTTGCATAATCGACTGGCCCAATGCACGGTGACGCCGTTTGCAGTGGATGATATGGTCAATTATGCAGATATAGGTGCCCCATATTTTGATGAAACCGATTGGGCAGCAGCCGGTGTGGCAGCAGAATGTATCGGTATGCTGCTGACGTATGTACAGCAAGTGATGCAGTCGGATATTCATCACATTAGCTCATTGGAACGCATTGATAATGAAAGCCGGCTAGTCGTAGATGGTGCTAGTCTGCGTCATTTGGAAATTACCCAAAATGTTCGTGACGGCGGCCGTAAGGGAACGTTGCTTGCAGTGTTGGATAAAACGAAAACAGCCATGGGCGGCCGGCTGCTGCACAAATGGCTAGAAGCACCCTTACTGCGGATTGGTGAAATTACGAAACGCCAAGATGCCGTAGAAGATATGATGAATCATGAAATTATGCGCCAAGATATTGCCGATACGTTGGACGGCATTTATGATTTTGAACGAATCTTAACGCGCATCGAAACGGGTACAGCCAGTCCAAAAGATTTGGTTGCCCTTCGCGAATCGCTGGCAGTTATTCCGCGATTGAAAGAGATTTTGCACAATGCATCTTCAGAATTGCTCAAACAACTAGAAAGCCGCATGAATCTGCATCAAGATGTATACGATTTGCTGTGCCAAGGCATTAAAGACGAACCGGGTGTCGTGATTCGTAACGGCGGTGTCATTCGTGACGGCTATTCGAAGGAACTCGATGAAATTCGTGCAATTGCTGCCAATAGTAAGGAATTTCTCAAAAAGCTGGAAGAAGAAGAAAAAGCTAAAACGGGCATCAAAATGAAAATCGGCTATACGAAAGTATTTGGGTATTATTTCGAAATTTCCCATGCTAATACGCTGCCGATTCCGGATTACTACGTTCGTAAACAAACGCTAGTCAATGCAGAACGCTATATTACACCGGCCCTCAAAGAATTTGAAGTCAAAGTACTGACGTCGCAAGAACGCATGTTGGCGTTGGAATATCAGTTGTTTGGGCAAATTCGTCAAGACATACAGGGGCATATTACGGCTATGCAGCAAACAGCCCGTGCCATTGCGCGCGTTGATTGTTTATATAGCTTGGCTTGTGTAGCTCATGACAATCGTTACGTTCGGCCAAGATTAAATCGAGATCAAGTCATTCAGATTAAAGACGGCCGTCATCCCATTATTGAACAATTCCTTACAGATGAACTATTTGTCCCCAATGATGTCACTTTGAATCATACGAATCATGAAATTTTGGTGATTACCGGTCCGAACATGGCAGGAAAATCGACGTACATGCGGCAGATTGCCGTATTAATTTTGATGGCTCAAGTCGGTTCGTTCATTCCGGCGCGGGAAGCATCTATTTGTCCCGTCGATCGCATTTTTACGCGTATTGGTGCCAGTGATGACATCTTGACCGGCCAAAGTACGTTTATGATGGAAATGAAAGAAGTATCGTATATTCTGCAGCATGCTACGAGTCGCAGTCTATTGATTTTGGATGAAATCGGCCGCGGCACGAGTACCTTTGACGGCATGTCCATTGCACGGGCTGTTATTGAATACTGCTTGAAACATATTCACGCGATGACATTGTTTGCAACACATTATCATGAATTGACAGATATGGCAGACATGTCGGAAAAAATCAAGAACTATACGGTAGCCGTCAAAGAACGAGGGAAAAACATCAAGTTTTTGCGACGTATTATTCCTGGCGGTGCCGATCGAAGCTATGGCCTTCATGTTGCCAGATTGGCAGGCCTTCCGGAAAGCCTGCTCAAACGGGCAGACATTATTTTGGCGGAACTCGAGTCACAAGGGACACCGACTGTTACATCTTCTCCGGCAACATCAACACAGGCAGCTCCTACAGCAGACAGCTTGTTTACTAGTCCTGTTGTAGATAAACTGCTTTCGGTCGATGTATCGAGTATGACGCCTATTGAAGCGATCTCATTCCTGTATACGCTGCAAAAAGAAGCGAAAGAAGGGAGTGGCTTGTCATGAGTTCAATTATCAATATATTGGACGAAGCAACGCGCAATAAAATCGCCGCCGGTGAAGTTGTTGAACGTCCGTCTTCTTGTATCAAAGAGTTAATAGAAAACGCCATTGATGCCGGTGCCAAAGCGATTGATGTAGAAATTGCTGACGGCGGCCAGTCCTATATGCGCGTCACCGATGATGGATGTGGTATGAGTGCTGAAGATGCCCATAAATGCATTATTCGTCATGCCACCAGTAAAATCAGTTCGGTAGAAGATATTTTTGCTATCAGCTCCTTGGGATTTCGTGGTGAAGCTGTACCGAGCATTGCCGCTGTTTCGCATATGCAGATTACAACCCGGCGCTCTGATGATGAGTTTGCTACCCATCTGTTGCTGGATGGTGGCGTGATTACGGCAGAAGATCAAGTGGGTGCACCCGTAGGGACAACGATGGAAGTCAGCGATTTATTTTATAATACGCCGGCGCGGCGAAAGTTTTTAAAAAGTGAACGAACTGAAAGCAGTAAAATCAGCGAAATGCTGACGAAACTTGCCCTAGCTGAACCGGCCATTGCTTTTACCTTTACAAACAATGGCCGGACAACGGTTCATACCGGCGGTAGTGGCGAACTGAAAGAAACGATTGCCAATCTCTATGGCGCATCCCTTGCCAAAGAAATCTTTCCCATTTCATATGATGACAATGGTATTTTGATAGAAGGATATGTAGGTAAACCGTCTGTACTCAAAAGCACCCGGGCTTGGCAGACGTGTATCGTCAATCAACGGATTGTTCATAATCCGCTCATGTTCAAAGCCATTGAAAATGCCTATCATGCCATGTTGCCAAAATCGGGGTATCCTTTTGTCATGCTTCATGCTCATGTCGATCCGGCAACGATAGATGTCAACGTACATCCATCCAAGACGGAAATTAAATTTGCTGATGAACAGGCAATGTATCGAGCTATTTATCACAGCATCGTGACGGCCTTAGTTGCGCAAGAAAAACCAGAACGTATTGCGACTAATGTGGAACTTCCTGCTTATAAAATTGCTCGCATAGAAGAAAAAGAACAGCCTGCAGCACCTAAAAAAACAGCAGCTGCCATGGAAAACGCGGCATTGCCTTTTGATACACCTAGTGAGTTGCCAAAAGCATCGTTGCATTTGGAACAGGGGGCGGTTCAAGAACAACATCGTGCCATTCCGTTGAACCCATTGCAAGAACGAAATGTGCCAGCCTATGGAAGCGAAGTCCCTCCTGTACAGCATACCGGACAGCGTCCGGTTTCTTTACCAAGTGAACGAAATACAGCACAGCCTATGGCGACGGCAGCGCAGACAGCAGCTTTTTCCCAGGCATTGGCAGCCCAAGACGTTCCCCTTTCGTCTGCTAAACCACCGGTCATTACATTTGATGGTGATGAGGATGTATTTATTCCCTTGGGAGAAGTAGCGGATTGCTTTATTATCGCCAAAAAAGGACAGGATTTGTATATTGTCGATCAACATGCTGCACATGAACGCATCCGCTATGATACGTTTTGCAAACGCGTAGAAAAAATGCCGAGTCAGCAGCTCTTAACGGCGGAATTTATAGAAGTCGATGGGGACGATATGACGCTCCTTTTGGAACGGCGCGATGTATTTGAAGATTTAGGGTATACCTATTCAGAAGCGGGACCGACGACATTGCGTGTCGAAGAAGTACCTTGTGATTTACAAACCAGTGATATTGCCGATTCGCTCAAAGACATTTGTCAAGCTCTTCATGAAAACAACGGATTAGACAAAGCGACGTTGCGCCATCGTTCGCTGGCATATTTATCTTGCCATGGAGCGATTAAAGCCGGAGATACGCTGAATATTCGGCAAATGAAACAATTATTAGAAGACTTATTTCATACGGAAAAGCCCTATGTATGCCCCCATGGCAGGCCGATTATTGTACGGTTTACGCCCGATGAATTGGCAAAATTATTTAAACGAACGTAATGAAGATGATGAATATATATGTAGTACCTTCACTGAAGGCAAAAGACGGGTTAATCCGTCAATCCCAATCGTGGGCAGCTGAGATTGGTGCCACATGGATACCGCGTCAGGGAAAAACGATGGATGCATTATGGCAAACGTATGGGGAAAACCTATTAGTATATACATCCAAAGGACCGCAGCTTGTACGAGCTGAAGGGACCCATTTTTTAGTTTGAATATGGCAGAACTTCGTATTCAGCAAATACGCCGAGGTCAATCCGATCATTTTTTGGAAGCCCTTGGGACAACAGAGGCGATTACATTGTTGGATTGTACCTGTGGGTTTGGTGCAGATACTATGACAGCAGCCTTTGCGTTACCGCTAGGTTCTCGAATTGATGCATTGGAAATTTCTCCTTTACTGGGGGCTGTGACCCAATGGGGCGTACGGCATTTTGTTCATGAAAAGGAAGATGTGACGCAGGCTTTGCGGCGTATTCACCTTACCATAGGCGATTTTAGAGCGTATTTGCAGGATGCATCTGCATTACCGTATGATGTATTATATTTTGATCCTATGTTTCAGCGTCCGGTCAAGGAGAGCTGCCAATTTCAGCCCGTACGCCCGATTATGGATCATGATGCCTTGACGATAAAAGATGTGCAGTTAGCTCTGCAAAAAGCACGGCGTCGTGTCGTCATTAAAGACCGTAATTTGCAGTGGCTCGCTAAAGCATTTCCGCAGATGAAGCGATATGGCGGTAGATATAGCCGTGTAGCCTATGGCGTACTTAACGGGGAGGCGACGTAATGGAACAAGTCATTGCAATTATCGGACCGACGGCAGTCGGTAAAACGGCACTTAGCTTTGCCTTGGCGGAGTATTTTCATACAGAGTTGATTTCCGGTGATGCCTATCAGATTTATCGTCATATGAATATCGGTACAGCCAAACCGACAGCAGACGAATTGCAAAGGTATCGACATTATCTGATTGACATTGCTGAACCGGGAGAATCCTATTCGGCAGCTACATTTTGCCAAATGGCAGATGCGGCAATTCATGAGATAAACAAAAAACATACCATTCCCATTCTTGTCGGCGGTACAGGACTGTATGTCCAGTCCTTACTGGAAGGGTATCAATTTGGCGCATCCCATGCTGATGAAACGGCACGACAGGATGCAAAAAAGGCCATTCAGTCTTTCACGACAGAAGAACTACAGTCTTATATTATAGCCCAAACCGATTGGCAGCCGGCAGACTGGCATGAACTGTTGGCGAATACGAATCGCTTAGTTCGGCTGATGACGGCAATTCACATGGGAGAAGGCAGACAATTTGTCCGGGCAACGAAAGCGGACGGACTTGTATACCAAGCCTACGTGATTGGCTTGTCCCTCCCTAGAGAGGTCTTGTATGCTCGCATTGAAAAACGCATTGACATGATGCTCGAAGCCGGCTGGATTGACGAAGTACAGCAGCTGTTGGCACAGGGGATTTCGACAGATTGTCAGGCGATGAAAGCCATTGGTTATCAGGAACTGGCAGCGTATCTGCAAGGCACGATGCCATTGGAACTAGCTGTAGCGCAAATTAAAAAACGGACTCGCCATTTTGCAAAAAGACAGCTGACGTGGTATCGCCGCATGCCATATATTCATTGGTTTGAAAAGAACAACTATCCATCAGAAGATGCATTAATCGCTGATGTGATACACCATATACCGTTTACAAAAGAAAGGATCTGAACGTGTTGTCGATAGATATAGAAACGATTAGAAAAAATGCTATGGCCGCTTGTGCCGAACAGTTTGAACGGATTGATACGATTTGCCTGCATAATACGGAAAAAGTATTGCAGGCTTATAAAGATGCCCAAATTTCTTCCTATCAATTTGCCGGTACTTCCGGCTATGGCTACAGCGATATGGGGCGGGAAAAACTTGACGAAGTATTTGCCCGTGTTTTTAAAGCTGAAAAAGCGATTGTACGGCCTCATTTTGTATCAGGAACGCATGCGTTGGCAACGGTATTGTTGGCATTGCTGCAAAAGGACGATTTGATGATGTCTTTAATTGGTGCACCGTACGATACGATGCAAGGTGTGATTGGCTATGCTCATGAAACACCCCATTCGTTGAAAGAAAAAGGTGTATATTATGATGAAGTTCCCCTTAAAGACAATGCCTATGACTTGGAAGGTATCCGCGAAGCCGTACAACAAAAACAACCAAAGCTCGTATTAATTCAGCGGTCTCGCGGTTATAGTACACGGGCATCGTTAAAAATTTCCGATATTCGCACGATTATTCAAACTGTAAAAGCTGTGAGCCCTCAGACGATTTGTTTTGTCGATAACTGCTACGGTGAATTTGCGGCTGAAGAAGAACCGATTGAAGCCGGCGCAGACATTATTGCCGGGTCCCTCATTAAAAATCCTGGCGGCGGCATTGCACCGACAGGCGGTTATATTGCCGGTAAGGAAGAACTCGTTCATGCAGCAGTTGATTATTTGACCGCACCGGGACTGGGTGATGAATTAGGTTCGTATGCGGCTGGATATCGTCTATTCTTCCAAGGATTCTTTATGGCTCCTCATGTGACGGCACAGGCTATTAAAGGGGCTATTTTTGCAGCCGCTGTCTTTTCTCAGATGGGATTCAAGGTATCGCCACAGCCCGATGAAGCACGCTATGATTTGATTCAAACGATTTACTTAGAAAATGAAACGAATATGTGCCTGTTTTGTCAAGGTATTCAGTCCTATTCACCGGTCGATGCGCATGTTACGCCGATTCCGGACGATATGCCGGGCTATGCTGACAAAATTATCATGGCAGCCGGCGACTTTGTACAAGGTTCTTCTATCGAATTGTCTGCAGACGGCCCGATTCGTGAACCGTACATGATTTATCTGCAAGGCGGCATTGTATTTGAACACAACGTATTGGCTATTCTCAGTGCTGCTAAATACATTAGCGACCATGCTAAAGGAGATGCCTAATGATAAAAGAAGTACTCGTTGTCGAAGGCCGTTCGGATGTCGCCCGCATTCGTGCCAGTCATATTGAAGCCGACATGATTACAACAGACGGATTCAATCTCAAACCGCATACACTGGATCAGATTCGATGTGCTTATGAAAAACGGGGGATCATTATCCTTACCGACCCGGATAGAGCTGGTGAACAGATTCGCAAGTATTTGACAGACCGTTTCCCTAAGGCAAAACATGCCTTTATTCCGCGCAAAGATGCTATTGCCAACAATGATTTGGGCGTCGAACAAGCTTCTCCTGAAGCCATACGATTGGCTTTGGAAAAAACGCGCTGTGCATCATATACGCCGCAAACGACGTTTACCATGGCCGATTTGACGGCCCATCACCTTAACGGCAGTGCCGATGCAGCTCAGCGTCGTGCTGATATAGGAGCCATCCTGGGTATTGGTTATGGCAATGCCAAACAATTCTTAAAACGGCTGAACCATTACGGCGTCACACGAGATGAATGGAATCAGGCCTTAGCATCCGTAGAAAGCGAGGAATAACCATGAAAGAATTCGTCAATTTGTCCAGTCCTGACGTTGTTCGTTACGTTGTCAATCGGTTTGGCTTGCGAATGAACAAAAAACTGGGGCAAAACTTTTTGATTCGTCGTAATGTCGTAGATTCGATTGCCGATGCCGCTGATTTGCAAGAAGGCGAACCTGTCTTGGAAATCGGACCGGGGATTGGGACGCTGACGCA